>NZ_WWIA01000338.1 GCF_009870065.1 Streptomyces sp. SID5785
GCTGCTGTTCCGGCCCTGCACCGCGGGCCCGCCGGAGCAGGCGTGGACCGCGTGGTGGTGGTTCGCCCTGCCGCTGCTCGCGGCGGCCGCCTGCGTCCTGGCCCGGCGCGGCCACCGGGCGCCGGGGAGTCTCCCGCCGGGCCCGGTCGTCCTCGCGGTCGGCGCCGCCACCGCGCTGAGCGTGCCGTACCTGCTGCTCATCGGCTACTCCGCGCCCCGCTTCCTGCTGCCCGCGTACGCGCTGCTCGCGCTGCCCGTCGCCGGGCTGCTGGTCCGGGCCGCACGGACCCGGGTGCTCGCCGGGGCCGTCGCCGCCGCGATCGTCTTCCAGGTGTGCGGGCAGGCGGTCGTGCTCGGGCGGCAGATCGCGGACACCGCGGCGACGCACGCCCGCTACGTCGCCGCCGCACGCGGGCTGCGCGCCATGGGCCTCACACCGCCGTGCCTGGTCACGGGCCCGCGCGCGCTGCCCGTCGGCTACGCGGCGGGCTGCGCGTCCGCGCAGGACGACGGCAACAACAGGTCCACGACCCGGGCCGCGCTGCGGGACCGCGCGACCCGCGTCCCGACCGCGCTCCTCACCCCGCGCGGTGTCCGCCCGCCGCACTACGCCCGCGGCTGGACGCCGTACGAGCTGCCGGGGACGGGGGGCTGGACCGCGTGGAAGGCACCCGCCCGCGACCGGCCGCCCGGCCCGTAGCGCGAGCCGCCCGGCCGATGGCGCCGTGCCCGCCCGGGCCGTGGCGCCGCAGGCTACTCGGCCCGCAGCGCGGCGAGCTGCTGCGCGAACGGGACCACCTCGAAGCCGTCCGCCGGGTCCACCGAGGTGATCGCGCCGTGCAGGGAGCGGGGCGCGATCGCGGCGGCGGTGTCCACGTCCGGGCGGTCCGGGGCGGCTTCCGGGCCGGCGGCCGGGGTCAGGAAGCGGGCCAGTTCGGCGCCGGCCCGGGTGATCCGCCGGTCCAGGCCCTCGTCGCCCCAGTCCTCCGAGGCCGCGTACACGGCCGTCGGCAGGACCAGCGCCCTGAGGTACGCGAACAGCGGGCGCAGCGCGTGCTCGGTGACGAGCGAGTGCCGGGCGGTGCCGCCGGTCGCGCCGACGAGCACCGGCTTCCCGGTGAGCGCGTCCTTGTCGATCACGTCGAAGAACGACTTGAACAGCCCGCTGTACGAGGCGGCGAACACCGGCGACACGGCGATCAGGCCGTCCGCGGCCGCCACCGCGTCGAGCGCGGCGGCGAGCCGGGCGGGCGGGAACCCGGTGACGAAGTGCTGCGCGATCTCCGTCGCCAGGTCCCGCAACTCGATGACCTGCACGTCGATGTCGCTCCCGGCGTGCTCCCGGGTGGCGGCGGCCAGCCGGTCGGCGAGCAGCCGCGTGGCGGACGGGGCGCTCAGCCCCGCCGAGACGACGACGAGCTTCATGCGCTCTTGACCTCCTCGTTCCTGGCCGCGACACGGGCGGCGTGGGTGGGGGCGTCCGGCACACCGGCCGGGCGCAGGTTCGCGAACTCCTTGCGCAGCACCGGGACGACCTCCTCGCCGAGCAGGTCGAGCTGTTCGAGGACCGTCTTGAGCGGCAGGCCCGCGTGGTCCATGAGGAACAGCTGGCGCTGGTAGTCGCCCGCGTAGTCGCGGAACGACAGGGTCCGCTCGATGACCTGCTGCGGGGAGCCGACGGTCAGCGGCGTCTCGCGGGTGAACTCCTCCAGCGAGGGGCCGTGCCCGTAGACCGGCGCGTTGTCGAAGTACGGGCGGAACTCGCGCACCGCGTCCTGCGAGTTCCTCCGCAGGAAGACCTGACCGCCGAGGCCGACGATGGCCTGCTCCGGCGTGCCGTGTCCGTAGTGGGCGTAGCGCTGCCGGTACAGGTTCACCATCTGCCGGGTGTGGCTCGTGGGCCAGAAGATGTTGTTGTGGAAGAAGCCGTCGCCGTAGTACGCGGCCTGCTCGGCGATCTCCGGGGAGCGGATGGAGCCGTGCCAGACGAACGGCGCGACGCCGTCGAGCGGGCGCGGGGTGGACGTGAAGGACTGGAGCGGCGTGCGGAACTTGCCCTTCCAGGTGACGACGTCCTCGTCCCACAGGCGGCGCAGCAGCGCGTAGTTCTCGATCGCGAGGTCGATGCCGTCGCGGATGTCCTTGCCGAACCAGGGGTAGACGGGGCCGGTGTTGCCGCGGCCCATCATCAGGTCGGTGCGGCCGTCCGAGACGTGCTGGAGCATCGCGAAGTCCTCGGCGATCTTCACCGGGTCGTTCGTGGTGATCAGGGTCGTCGACGTCGACAGGATCAGGTTCTCCGTGCGGGCGGCGACGTGGCCGAGCAGGGTCGTCGGCGAGGACGGGACGAACGGCGGGTTGTGGTGCTCACCGGTCGCGAAGACGTCGAGGCCGACCTCCTCCGCCTTCTGCGCGATCGCGAGCATCGCCTTGATGCGCTCGTGCTCGGTCGGCGCGCGGCCGGTCGTGGGGTCCACGGTGACGTCACCGACGGTGAAGATCCCGAACTGCATTGCGCTCACCCTCCGGAGTTGTTGACGATTCAACTATACCTCGGAACGCGTGCCCCGACCCGGCTATTCCCCCGAGGCCCGCGGGCGCCCCCGCCCCGTCAAGGGCGCCGCCCGGTCGCCGCCAACAGCCGCTCGAACTCCGAGGCCGAGTCCGGCACCTCGACCTCCGCCCCGAACACGTTCATCTTCCGGGCCGTCGGAGCCAGCTCCGCCACCGCCGCCCGCAGCGTCCCCACCACCTCCGGCGGCACCTCGTAGGACCGCCCCGTCGCCCGCGCCAGATCCCACGCGTGCACCGTCAGATCCAGCAGCGCCATCGAGCCGACCAGCCGCGCCGGCATGTTCATCGCGCCGCTCGTCCCGTCCTCCGCACCGGGCCGCGACCACGCCGCCGCCAGCTCCGCCGCCTCCCGCGCGAACCGGTCCCGCCAGCCCGCCGGGTCCTCCCCCACCACGTCCGGCGTCGCCGAGAAGTCCGAGTCCTCCTTCGCCGCCAGCCCCCGGAACTGCACCAGGACCTGCACCAGGTGGTTCACCAGGTCCTTCACCGTGTACTGCGCACACGGCGTCGGCCGCGCCAGATCCCCGTCCGCGATCCCCGCGACCACGGGCACCGCCCGCGCCGCCGCCCGCTCCATCAGCTCACCGATGCCGTACGCCGTCTCGTGCTCGTCCGTGTCCATACGCCGACCGTACGAAGGACAGGGCGCCGCCCTCTTGAAGAAACGCGGCAGTGTCACAGGCCCGCCGTACGATCCCGGCATGGAACCCGAACCCGGCCGGGACACCCACGGGATCGTCGACCCGGCGGCCCTGCTCACGCACGTCCGGTTCCGCCGGTACCCGCCCGCCGCGCCGCTGCGCCCCTACGTCGAGACGTACTGGCTGATCGACTGGGACCTGCCCGCGCCCTACGCGTCGCACATCGTGCCGCACCCCGCGGTCAACCTGACCTTCCAGTGGGACCAGGACGACGGCCCGCCCTACGGCGAGCTCACCGGCGTCAGCACCCCCGGCCTCTACACCCGCAAGCTCACCGGCCGCGGCCAGGTGTGCGGCGTCAAGTTCCACCCCGGCGCCTTCCGGCCCTTCGCCCCCGGCGTCCCCGTCTCCCACTGGACCGGCCGCGCCCTGTCCTACGACGCCGTGCTGCCCGCCACCGACCCCGCCGCCGTCGTCACCCCCGCCGACGACCACGACCGCACCGCCGCGCTCGACGCCTACCTGCTGCCCCTCCTGCCGGCCGCCCCCGACCCGCACACGGAGCAGGCCCGCCGGCTCGTCGCCCGCATCCGCACCGAGCGCACCGTCCGGCGCGTCACCGACCTCGCCCGCGACGAGGCCATGTCCGTACGGGCCCTCCAGCGCCTGTTCGCCGGGCACGTCGGCGTCAGCCCCAAGTGGTGCATCCTGCGCTACCGCGTCCACGAGGCCCTCGAGGCCGCCGCGGGCTGCACCGCCGTCGACTGGGCGGGCCTCGCCGCCGACCTCGGCTACGCGGACCAGGCCCACCTCGTCCGCGACGTCACCGCCACGATCGGCGTCTCCCCCGCCGCCTACGCCGGGGAGTCCGGCTGACCGCTACTTCGCGTGCTTGATCGCGAAGATCATCACGAACGCCACGAGGTGGATCCCGAAGAGGAAGTAGCCCAGGTACCACCACATGTACCGCTCCCCCTTCCTCTCCTGCGCCGCCCTGCGCTCGTCGTACTCCCGCTGAAGCGCGTCCAGCGGGTCCGGCGCACCCGGCGCCGCGTCGTCCGCCCCGTGGTCCGTCACGGTCACAGCTCCCTGTGCACCTTGGAGTTCGAGGCCTGCGCCCGCGGGCGGACCACCAGCAGATCGATGTTCACGTGCGACGGCCGCGTCACCGCCCACGTGATCGTCTCCGCCACGTCGTCGGCCGTCAGGGGCTGCGCCACCCCCGCGTACACCTTCTCCGCCTTGGCCGCGTCCCCGCCGAACCGCGTCAGCGCGAACTCGTCCGTCTTCACCATCCCCGGCGCCACCTCGATCACCCGCACCGGCGTCCCCACGATCTCCAGCCGCAGCGTCTCCGCCAGCACGTGCTCGGCGTGCTTCGCCGCCACGTACCCGCCGCCGCCCTCGTACGTCCCGTGCCCCGCCGTCGACGACAGCACCACCACCGTGCCGTCACCCGACGCCGTCAGCGCCGGCAGCAGCGCCTGCGTGACGTTCAGCGTGCCCAGCACGTTCGTCTCGTACATCCGGCGCCACTGCTCCGGGTCGGCCGACGCCACCGGGTCCGCGCCCAGCGCACCGCCCGCGTTGTTCACCAGCACCCCGACCGTGCGGAACGCCTGCGCGAACTCGTCCACCGCCGCCCGGTCCGTGATGTCCAGCCCGTACGCCACCGCGTCGTGACCCGCCGCCGTGATCTCCTCGGCCAGCGTCTCGATCCGGTCCTTGCGGCGCGCCGTCAGCACCACCCGGTACCCGGCCGCGGCCAGCTGCCGCGCCGTGGCGGCACCGATCCCACTGCTCGCACCGGTGACGACGGCGATACGGGACGCGGCTGCGGGTGCCATGGCTGCTCCAGATGCGGCATACGACGGGTTCCAAAGGTCCCGTCCAGGGTACGCGCGCTCAGTCCCCGCGCGGCGCGTACATGATCACCGCCATCCCCGCCAGACAGATCACCGCGCCCACCACGTCCCACCGCGTCGGCCGGTACCCGTCGGCGACCATCCCCCACGCGATCGACCCCGCCACGAACACCCCGCCGTACGCCGCAAGGATCCGCCCGAACTCCGCGTCCGGCTGCAGCGTCGCCACGAACCCGTACAGCCCGAGCGCGATCACCCCCGCCCCGATCCACGCCCACCCGCGGTGCTCCCGCACGCCCTGCCACACCAGCCACGCGCCCCCGATCTCGAACAGCGCGGCCAGCACGAACAGCGACACGGAGCGGGCGACAGTCATGCGCCCACCCTCGCACGCGCCGGCCTGCTCGCCCGCCCCGCTACCTTGGCCCCGTGTCCAAGCCCACCCGCAGCGCCCTCCTCGCCGAGCTCTTCACCACGTCCCGCCGCTACATGGCCGCCTACGCCCTCTTCAACCAGGCCGTCGCCGACCACCTCGGCCTGCACCCGACCGACCTGCAGTGCCTCAACCTCCTCACCCTCGAGGCCACCCCCGTCACCACCGGCCACATCGCCGAACTCACCGGCCTCACCACCGGCTCGGCCACCCGCCTCGTCGACCGCCTCCAGAAGGCCGGCTACGTCACCCGCGAACGCGACACCGCCGACCGCCGCCGCGTCCTGGTCACCCTCGTCCCCGACCGGATCGCCGAGTTCGGCGCCGTCTGGGACCGCCTGGCCACCGACTGGTCGACCCTCTTCGAGGACCTCGACAACACCGAACTCACCCTGATCACCGCCCACATGAAACGCACGGTGGCCTTCAGCACGACCCAGGTCGCCCGCCTGCGCTCGGGCGACCTGGACTCGGCCTAGGCCCGCGGCGCCCGGCGGACGCACGAAGGCCCGGGCCGATCACGGCCCGGGCCTCAGCGGTGCGGGGGCTCAGCGGTGCGTGGGGACTCACCCCTTCACGCAGACGACCTGCTTCAGCTTCGCCACGACCTCGACCAGGTCGCGCTGCTGCTCCATCACCTGGTCGATGTTCTTGTACGCGCCGGGGATCTCGTCCAGGACGCCGGAGTCCTTGCGGCACTCCACGCCCCGCGTCTGCTCCTCCAGGTCCTTCAGCGAGAAGTGGCGCTTGGCCGCGCCGCGGCTCATCCGACGGCCCGCGCCGTGCGAGGCCGAGTTGAACGCCTTCGCGTTCCCCAGGCCCTTCACGATGTACGAACTGGTGCCCATGGAACCCGGAATGATCCCGAAGTCGCCCGAGCCGGCCCGGATCGCACCCTTGCGGGTCACGAGCAGGTCCATGCCGTCGTAGCGCTCCTCGGCGACGTAGTTGTGGTGCGCGCTGATCTCCTGTCCGAAGGTGGGCTTCGCCTTCTTGAACTCCTTGCGGACCACGTCCTTGAAGAGGTTCATCATGAGCGTGCGGTTGTACTTCGCGTACCGCTGGGCCCAGAACAGGTCGTTGCGGTACGCCGCCATCTGCGGAGTGTCCGCGACGAAGACGGCCAGGTCCCGGTCGACGAGATTCTGGTTGTGCGGCAGGTCCCGGGCCACGCCGATGTGGTGGTCCGCGAGCTCCTTGCCGATGTTGCGCGATCCCGAGTGCAGCATGAGCCACACCGAACCCGACATATCAACACAGAGCTCGACATAGTGATTTCCGGAACCAAGCGTTCCCATTTGCTTCCGTGCGCGCTCCTCCCGGAACTTCACCGCGTCGGCGACGCCCTCGAAGCCGTCCCAGAGGTCGTCCCACGGCGCCGTCGCGAACCCGTGCCCGCGCGTCGGGTCCACCGGGTCGTCGTGCATGCCGCGGCCCACCGGGATGGCCTGTTCGATCTTGGAGCGGAGGCGGGAGAGGTCGCCGGGCAGGTCGTTCGCCGTCAGGGACGTCTTCACCGCGCTCATGCCGCAGCCGATGTCGACACCGACCGCCGCCGGGCAGACCGCGCCCTCCATCGCGATCACGGAGCCGACCGTCGCCCCCTTGCCGAAGTGGACGTCGGGCATGACGGCGAGACCCCTGATCCAGGGCAGGGTCGCCACGTTGCGCAGCTGCTGCATCGCGGAGTCCTCGACCGACGCGGGGTCGGCCCACATCCGGATGGGAACCTGCGCCCCCGATACCTCTACGTACGACATGAAATCCCCCGTTGTCGAGCGGTGTCCGGCCGCACCGGACCTGAAGTCTGAAAACGCAAATACCGGAGCCAAGGTCGACGAATCGGTCGCCGGACCGGCATCCACGGCAGCGCGTGCGATAGACATTGTGGTCACCGGCCGCCCCTGGGCGGCAACCGAATAAGCCCAGTGAGGAGCCCCTACGGTGCAGCGGAAGTCCTTTGCGTACGGGCCGGGCGTCGCCGTGCTCCTGACGGCCCTGCTCGCCGGATGCACGGGGAGCGCCGACTCCGGCGACGGCGCGGACGACGCCAAGCCGGGCGGGGTGAGCACATCCGCACCGGCGGCCGAGCCCGGCCGGTACCGGACGCTGCCCGAGCCGTGCGGCCGGCCGGACACGGCGATGCTGGACGAGATGCTGCCGGGGATCGCGCAGGTGCCGGACGAGCGCCAGCGCGAGAAGGCGTACGAGGGGACGGCGTCGGCCACCTACGACACGGACCGGCGCGCGGGATGCAGCTGGAAGGACGACTCGGCCGAGGGCGGGGTGCACCGGCTGACGCTGGACTTCGAGCGGGTGGTGTCGTACGAGGCGTCGGTGAGCGACGACGCGAAGGCCGAGGACGTCTATCTGACGAAGGTGGAGCGGGCCGGGCTTCCGGCGCCGAGCGCGTCGGACGAGGGGTCGGACTCGCCCTCGCCTGAGGGTTCGGGCGATGCCTCCGCCTCTTCTTCACCGACGGACAAGGCCGGGAAGGACGAGAAGGACGGGAAGGGCGGGAAGGGCGAGGCGTCCGGTAAGCCCGAGAAGCCCGGGAAGTCGGAGAAGGGGAGCGGCGGGGAGGAGACCGCGGAGAGCGGGTCGCCGTCCGCCGACGCGGCCGATCTGCAGCCGCGGTTCCTCGACGACCTCGGCGACGAGGCGTTCCTGAACGACGCCCTGGCGGGCCCGGAGGCGGCGCAGCGGCGGACGGTGACTGTGGTGTTCCGCACGTCGAACGCGTTGGTGACCGTCCAGTACGAGGCGCAGTCGGCGCTGTCCGGCGAGGTGCCGGACAGCAAGGAAATGCAGGACACGGCCCAAGAACTGGCGCACAAGCTGGTGGGGAACTTCGGCGAGTAGGGCGTGCCCGGGGCCGTCCGCGGCTCTGGTCAAGGCTCGGCGGGCGCGGCCGCTTCGGCGTACGGTGACCCATCGGACCCGGGTTCGGGGTGGTGCGTGTGTGCCGCTGTGGAGCCGGGGCCGTGGCCCTGTCAGCGTCCTAGTGAAGGAACCATGCACCGTCCGACCAAGCGACTCACCCGCATGCTCGTCACCGCCGCCACCGTGCCGGCGGTTCTCGTCGTAGCAGGTTGTTCGTCCGACTCCGGTTCGGACTCCTCCGACGGGGCGAAGGAGTCGTCGTCGAAGGCGTCCGCCTCGGCCGCGCAGGAGGCGGCGAAGAAGAAGGTGGAGCCGGCGAAGTACGCGGCGCTGCCGCAGGCCTGCTCGGCGCTGTCGAAGAAGACGCTGGCGGACCTGGTGCCGAAGGGTGACAGCAAGGCGGGGTCGTCGGACGACGAGTCGGCTCGGGCGAGCTGCTCCTGGTCGAGCCTGGACAACAACGGCGTCAAGGGCTCGCAGTACCGCTGGCTGAACGTGTCGATGGTCCGTTTCGACTCGGACGTGAACCGTGGCAGCGGTGCGGATCTGGCGTCGGACTACTACGCGAAGCAGGTCGAGGACGCGCAGGGCACGGACGGTGCCAAGGGCGTGAAGACCTCGGCGGTGAAGGAGACGGGCGACGAGGCGACGCTGGTGGCCTACGACCGCTCGTACAAGGACAAGAAGAAGGACGTCACGTCGCGGCAGCAGACGGTCGTGACGCGGGTCGACAACGTCGTGGTGACGGTGGACTTCAACGGGTCGGGTCTGGCGGGCGACAAGACGCCGGACGCGGGTGACCTGTCGAAGGACGCGGAGAAGGCGGCGCAGGAGGTCGTGGCGTCGGTGCGGGCGGCGGGAGGGGCCGGTGCGGGTGACGCGTCGGCGAGCGCGTCTCCGTCGAAGTCCGCGGACGGCAAGTCCGACAGCAAGGACGGCGGCAAGGACGACGGCAAGTCCGACGCCGAGGCGAAGAGCAAGAACTAGCTCTCGCTTCAAGGTATTTGCGGAGCCCGGCCCCTTTTGGGTGCCGGGCTCCGGCCGTACCGGCCCGCGGGGCCGGACCGGCATGTGCCAGTCTGTTGGCCGCAAGAGGGCGAACTGGGAGGGGAACTGGAGTGGCCGGGCCACTGAAGCTGACACGGACGCACCGGATACTCGTGGGGGTGGTCATCGCCGGCGCGGTGGTCATCGCGGGCATCGGTTTCGCCGGTTCGTACGCGGCCGTGCGTGCGCTGGCCATCGAGAAGGGGTTCGGGAACTTCTCGTACGTCTTCCCGATCGGTATCGACGCGGGCATCTGTGTGCTGCTCTCCCTGGATCTGCTGCTGACGTGGATCCGGATCCCGTTCCCGCTGCTGCGGCAGACGGCGTGGCTGCTGACGGCGGCGACGATCGCGTTCAACGGCGCGGCGGCGTGGCCGGACCCGCTGGGTGTGGGCATGCACGCGGTGATCCCGGTGCTGTTCGTCGTGGCGGTCGAGGCGGCGCGGCACGCGATCGGCCGGATCGCGGACATCACGGCGGACAAGCACATGGAGGGCGTGCGGATCACGCGCTGGCTGCTCTCGCCGTTGCCGACGTTCCTGCTGTGGCGGCGCATGAAGCTGTGGGAGCTGCGTTCCTACGAGCAGGTGATCAAGCTGGAGCAGGAGCGGCTGGTCTACCAGGCGCGGCTGCGGTCGCGGTTCGGGCGGGCGTGGCGGCGCAAGGCTCCGGTGGAGTCGCTGATGCCGCTGCGGCTGGCCCGGTACGGGGTGCCGCTCGCGGAGACGGCTCCGGCGGGGCTGGCGGCGGCCGGGATCGAGCCGCAGTTGCTGCCGCCGGTGGCGGGGCAGCCGGAGCTGACGCAGGGGCAGCGGCAGATGCCGGTGGCCGCGTCGGGTGCGGCGGGTGCGGCGGGTCTCCCGGGTGGTCCCGGTGGTCCGGGCGGTCCCGGTGAGGCGGCCGGGCCGCAGGGGGCCGGTGCGGCGGAGGCGGTGGACGCGCCGAGCCAGTGGTTCGCGCAGCCGCGTCAGGTGGAGTACCACGGCGGGTACGACCCGCAGTTCGAGCCGCCGACGTTCGTGCCGGAGCAGGAGCATCAGGACTGGTACGAGGAGCAGCCGCAGCAGATTCCGGTGCCGCGGCCGCGTGCGGCGGAGCCCGGGGCGGACGTCCCGGCCACCGATGTCCCGGTCGCGGACGTGCAGGGCCTGGACGTGCAGGGCCTGGACGTCCAGGAGTTCCCGGTGCCGGACGGCGCGGGCGGCACGCGTCCGCTGGGGGACGGGGTGCAGCCGGAGTCGGCGGCGGCGCCGTCGGACGAGGATCTGTACCAGGTGTTCCGGTACTCGATAGACGGTGAGGGCATGCCGTCGCCGGCCGCGTTCCAGGCGACGGTGGAGGCCACGTACGGATCTCAGCTGGAGCAGCGCGATCTGGTGCGCTATCACGAGCTGTTCAGCAAGCGGCTGAACGCGGAGCTGATGGACGACCACATCGCCTAGAGCGTCTGCGCCGAAGCCCCCGCCGACCACGCGTCGGCGGGGGCTTCGGCGGTGGGGCTCACTCGTCGGCGCCCGTGAGCGGGGTGTCCGCGGCGGGGATCAGGCGGGCGGTCAGGTCCGGGTCGGCCATGGCGGGGTCGAAGGGGAACATCGGCCGGCGGATGCGGTGGTGGCCGAGGCGCCCGAGGTCCTGGTCGACGCCGCCCGGGGTGAGGGCCATCTTCCAGTCGGCGGCCATCGCGAACAGTTCGGGTTCGAGGTAGCCGATCTTCACGATGACGAGGTCGGCGGTGCGCGGGTCGAGGCCGAGGTCGGTGAAGTCGTGCTCGTGGTGGTAGGGCTTGCGCAGCTCGGTGAGGATCACGTGGGCGCTGCCGACGCGGACGACGACCTCGGTGCGGGCGTCGCGGTCGCCGTGCCGGACGGCGTGGACGACGCCGGTGAGGGTGACGGGGCCCTCGTGCCGGTCGTCGACCTCGGCGCCCGCGGTCACGGTCACGGTGGCGCCGACGCCGGCCGCGGCGGCCTCCCGGACGGCCCGGGGGCCGGGTACGGAGGCGTAGAGGACGGTCGGTCCGTCGTCCTTCTGGAACTCGGGGCGGGCGAGGAGCCGGGCGAGGCCCCAGGTGACGTCGCCGGCGCCGCCCGCGGTGGGGTTGTCGCCGGTGTCGCTGACGTAGTACGGGCGCAGGTCGCCGGCGAGTGCCTCGTCGAGGATGTCGTCGAAGGTGCCGGTGGGGGCGACGAAGTCGAAGGCGTGGCGGGCGTCCCAGAAGCCGCGGGCCAGGCGTTCGGCGCCTGCGGTGACGGCCTGTTCGTCGTGGCCGGTGACGACGACCGCGGCGCGGTTGCGGGGTTCGTCGGCCCAGGCGTAGCCGACCCATATCGCGGCGTCGATCACGCCGTCCTCGGCCTCGACCCCGGGGACGGCGCCGTACACGCTCTTCGCGGGTTCGATGCGGGTGGAGGTCTGTTCGCCGGCGAGCAGGACGGGGACGGGGACCCAGGCCTTCAGGGGGCGGGGGGCGCCGGAGGCGAGGTGGGTCAGGAGGTTGCGGACGGCACGCTCCTTGGTCTCCATGTGGTCCTCGTGCGGGGCCATCCGGTAGCACGTGATGAGGTCGCTGCGGTGGACGAGGGCGCGCGAGACGTTGCCGTGCAGGTCCATGGAGGTGGAGACGATGACGTCGTCGCCGACGACGGCGCGGATCCTCTCCAGGAGGAGGGCTTCGGCGTCGTCGATGCCCTCGACGGTCATGGCTCCGTGGATGTCGAACCAGAGGCCGTCGAGCGGGGGCAGGGCGGCGAGGCGGTCGAGGAGGTCCGCGGTGAGTTCGTCCCAGGCGGCGGCGGTGACGGTGCCGCCGGGCAGTGACTTGCCGACCAGGGCGCCGTGCCAGTCGGCGGCCTCGCGCAGGTCCTCGCCGGGCGCGAGGAAGGGGTAGCGGTCCAGCACGTCCTGGCCGCGGGAGGGGTGGAAGGCGGGTGCCTCGGTGCGGGCGGGCGAGAAGGTGGACGATTCGATGCCGAGGCCCGCGATGGCGACGACGGGGCGGCGGGCGGGGGTGCTGGGGTGGGGCATGGTTC
>NZ_WWIA01000339.1 GCF_009870065.1 Streptomyces sp. SID5785
TCGTCGGGGGCGGCGCCGCGGCCGGGGTCGTCCTGCTGCACGACCGCGGGGACGACGGCGGGCGGAGCGACGACAAGAGCGCGACCACGGCGAGCCCGACCGCGCCGACCCCGCCGTCCTCGGCGCCGCCCGCCGCGCAGGACTCCCAGGAGTCCGCCGATGCGTCCGCGCAGGAGCCCTCCGCGTCCGCACCGGACGGCGGCGAGCCCACCGGCCCGCAGGACGTGCCCGACGGCTACCACCGGGTCGTCGACGAGAAGGGCTTCTCCTTCGTCGTCCCCGAGGCCTGGTACCGCCAGGGCGTCAAGAACGGCAGCCAGATCACGTACGCGGGCGGCACCGGCCTGGAGGGCTACCTCGTCGGCGTCATCCCGGACGCGGGCTACACCTCGTACGCGAACACGCTCAAGATGGAGCAGCACCTCGAGGACGAGGGGACGAAGAAGGACTACCGGCGCGTCGAGCTGGCGCGGAACACCTTCCACGGCCGCGACGGGGCCCGGTGGGAGTACACGTACGAGGACGCGGCGGGGACCACGATCCACTGCGTCGACCAGTCGTACGTGGCCGCCGACGGCACCGAGTACGCGATCCTGCTCACCGCCCGGGACACGGAGTGGGACTCCGCGCAGGAGATGTACCGGATCGCGCTCGACTCGTGGCGGCTCACGGACACGGACTGAACGACGTCTCGGGCTCGGGCAGTTCGCGCCGCAGCCCACCGCCCCGCGGGCCCGGCTCGCGGGGCATCCGCACGCCCGCACCGCCGCCGCCCTCGCCCTCCCCGAAGTCGAACCAGACGGTGACGACGGCGTCCCGGGGCACCTCGACGCCGGGCGGCGGGTACTGCCGCACGACGTGGTCCACGGCGGCCGCCCCGAGATCGGGGCGGTCCCCGGCCGCGAGCCGCAGCCCGTACGCGACGGCCTCGGCCTGTGCGTCGACCGCCATCAGGCCGACCAGCTTCGGCACATGGACCTCGGGAGGCCCCGCGTCTCTCGGTGTTCTCGCTCTCCACGGCACAGCTGTCACCTCCAGGAGGTAACCCGCACCGTAGCCCCGCTCCGGGGCCGCCGGAAGAGGAGCCACCCGTCCGGCGGCCCCCGCTCCCGCTCCGGCGGGACCGTGTCTAGAACACCAGTCGGAAGCAGTGCCCGCGGCGCCCGGTCGGCGTCACGAACGTCTCCGCCAGCTCCATGCCGAGCCGCTGGGTGACCGCGATCGAGCGGGTGTTGTCCGCGTCGACCATCGCGACGACGCTCGGCACCCCGGCCGCCTCGACCCGCTCCAGGGTCCCGCGCGCCGCGGCCGTCGCGTACCCCCGCCCCCAGTGGGCGCGGCCCAGCCGCCAGCCGATCTCGATCTCCCCGACCGGCCCCCAGGTCCGCTCCCAGGGCTGCGCCCCGGTGAACCCGATGACCTCACCCGCCTCGTCCGTCATCGTCCACAGGCAGAACCCGCGTTCGGCGTCGTGCCGCCGCTGCCGGGCGGTCAGCTCCTCGTAGACGGACAGCTCCGCGGAGGCACCGCCGTGGAACTCCATGACGTCCGGGTCGTCGAACACCCGGTGCCAGGCGAACGCGTCCTCGTGGGTGGGCACGCGCAGCGCCACGGCGGGCAGGACTCGAGTCATGTGCTGGCCCTTCGCTGGGTGATCGGATCCGCTGAATAGACTGCCCATGTCCGTGCCGGACGGCACACCGTTTTCGACCCTTGGGGAGAACCCGCCGTGACCGAGCAGCCCACACCCCTCTCCAAGCCCCTCTCCGAGCACAGCGCGGACGTCATCGTCGTCGGCGCCGGCCCGGCGGGCTCGGCCACCGCCTACCACCTGGCGAAGGCGGGCCTGGACGTCCTGCTCCTGGAGAAGACGGCGTTCCCGCGCGAGAAGGTCTGCGGCGACGGCCTGACCCCGCGCGCCACCAAGCAGCTCGTGGCGATGGGCATCGACATCTCCGAGGAGGCGGGCTGGCTGCGCAACAAGGGCCTGCGCATCATCGGCGGCGGTGTCCGCCTCCAGCTGGACTGGCCCGACCTGGCGTCCTACCCGGACTACGGACTGGTCCGCAAGCGCGACGACTTCGACGAGCAGCTCGCGCGGCAGGCGCAGAAGGCCGGCGCCCGCCTGTACGAGCGGTGCAACGTGGGCGCCCCGATCACCGACGAGCGCACCGGCCGCATCACGGGCGTGCAGGCCAAGCTGGGCGAGGAGAAGACGCCGACCACCTTCCACGCCCCGCTGGTCGTCGCCGCCGACGGCAACTCGACGCGTCTGTCGCTCGGCATGGGCCTGCACCGCCGCGAGGACCGCCCGATGGGCGTCGCGGTCCGCACGTACTTCACCTCGCCCCGGCACGACGACGACTACCTGGAGTCCTGGCTGGAGCTGTGGGACCGGCGCGGCCCCGGCGAGGACCGGCTGCTGCCCGGCTACGGCTGGATCTTCGGCATGGGGGACGGCACGTCCAACGTGGGCCTCGGCATCCTCAACTCCTCCAAGGCCTTCCGCGAGCTGGACTGGCGCGAGGTCCTCAAGGCGTGGTGCGCCTCGATGCCGGAGGACTGGGGCTACACCCCGGAGAACATGACGACGCCGATCCGCGGCGCCGCCCTGCCGATGGCGTTCAACCGCCAGCCGCACTACACCAAGGGCCTGCTCCTGGTCGGTGACGCGGGCGGCCTCGTCAACCCGTTCAACGGCGAGGGCATCGCGTACGCCATGGAGTCCGGCCAGATCGCGGCCGACGTCATCGTGCAGGCGCACGCCCGCGCCACCGACGCCCAGCGCGAACTGGCCCTCCAGCGCTACCCGAAGGTCCTCAAGGACACCTACGGCGGCTACTACACGCTGGGCCGCGCCTTCGTGAAGATGATCGGCAACCCGAAGGTCATGAAGATCGCGACGCAGCGCGGCCTGACCCACCCGGTGCTGATGAAGTTCACGCTGAAGATGCTGGCGAACCTGACCGACCCGACCGGCGGCGACGCGATGGACCGCATCATCAACGGCCTGAGCAAGGTGGCCCCGAAGGCCTGATTTGTTCTCCCGGGCCGCTCGGGCGCAGGCTGGACCCATGATTCTCATCGTCGTGAAGTTCACCGCCAAGCCCGAGCACGCCGACTCCTGGCTGGAGCGCACCGCGCCGTTCACCGCCGCGACCCGCGCCGAGGAGGGCAACCTCTTCTTCGAGTGGTCCCGCAGCGTCGAGGACCCGCACCAGTTCGTCCTGGTCGAGGGCTTCCGGGACGCCGACGCGGGCGCCGCTCACGTCGGTTCCGCCCACTTCACGGCGGGACTCGAGGCGATGGCCCCGCTGATCGCCCGCACTCCGGAGATCATCAACGCCGACATCCCGAACGAGGGCTGGGGTCCGATGGGCGAGCTGGCCCCGCAGTCCTGACCCGGGACGCCCGCCGCGCTGTGTGTGTTCTGTGATGCTCTTGTGACGGTGTAGGGGGCAACGGTCCGCCGTCGTGCGAGGTCGTAGGGGTGAGCCGAGGCCGGCTCGCCCCTACGACTTCGACAAGAGAGCGTTGATGAGACGTCACTTCCGCAGAGCCGCCTCCCGCGCGGCTCTCACGCTCGCCGCGGCCGCCGCACTCACCACCGGGTTCGGAGCCCTGCCCGGGGCCGTCGCCGACGACGCCCCGCTGACCGTCGCCATCACCGGCGAGAACCGCGTCGACCTGTCCCTCCAGGGTGACAACGGAGACCGGAGCGAACCGCAGCTCACGCTGCGCCTCGCCGCACCCGGCAGCGACGAGCCCGGCGACGACGGTGTCATCCCCGTCGTCCACCGCGGCGACTACACGATCAAGATCGACGCGACCGGTCTCGACGGCGTCGCCTCCGTGAAGCTGCCCTGCGCCGCCAAGGGTCTGACCGCCGAGTGCACGGGCAGCGAGATCAACGCGGGCGCGGACTACAACAAGCTCGGAGGCATCCGTCTCGACCTCGGCAGCCAGAGCGCCGCCGGGGACTTCGGCACCATCAAGGTCACCGGCGAGGGCGAGGGCGTCACCTTCACCCCGCTGACCGTCGAGGTCCTGGTGGGCGGCCCCGAGTTCCTCGGGCACAAGCTGTCCGAGCCGAAGGGCTTCGCCGCGGGCGACACCTACGACGCCCCCGTCGGCTTCCGCAACGTGGGCGGCCTGGCCGCCGAGGGCGCCGTGCTCCGCTTCCACGGCTCACGGGGCGTCGACTTCCCGGACAGCGCGGGCAACTGCGCGTACAAGAAGACGGCCGACGGCCCGCTCCTGCACCGGGGCACGGACGCGATCTGCACCTTCCCGGGGACGTACGCCGCGGGCACCGCGTACGGTCTCGTGGACCCGCTGCGCGTGCACACCGCCGACTTCGCCCTGCTCGACATCTTCTCCTACAGCTTCTCCGCGGTCTCCCCGGACAAGGCGAAGGCCCTCAAGGCCGCCGACGGCTACGTGCCGGGCACGGGCGCGCCGCTGGCGCTCGAGAAGGTCCAGGGTGCCGCCTCCGGCTACACCCGCTACACGGACCTGGACTTTCCGACCACCAACACCTACGACCTGGCCCTGACCGGCGCCTCCGTCCGGGGCGAGGCGGGCGACACGGTCAAGGCCGACATCGGCTTCCGCAACGACGGGCCGGGCTGGCTCAGCGCGCAGCGCTCCGGCGGCGAGCCGATCGGCTTCACGGTGCGGATCCCCGAGGGCGCGAAGGTCACCAAGGCGCCGAGCCGCTGCAACGCCACCACGATCGACGAGGGCGTGAAGGGCTACCTGTGCTGGGTGAGCACGCCGCTCCTGGAGGACGCGAAGCTGACGTTCCCGTTCGAGCTGCGCATCGACAAGGTCGTGAAGAACGCCAGGGCCGCGGTGGAGATCCCGAAGTGGGACAACCCGAACGAGCCGAACCAAGCGAACAACAAGGCATGGATCGTGCTGAACAGCACGGAATCCGGGCAGAGCGCGGGCGGCGGTTCCGGTGCGCCGGGTTCGTCCGACGGCGGGGCGTCCGCGAGCCCCTCGGGCGGCGCGGGTGACGGTGCGTCCGGTTCGTCCGACGGGTCCGGTTCGTCCGACGGTGCGTCGGGTGACGCGGGGTCGGACGGCTCCGGCGGCGGACTCGCGCTGACCGGTGCGGGCGGCGTGCTGCTCGCCGGAGGGGCCGCGGTGCTCGCGCTGGGCCTGGGCGCCGCCGTCGTGCTCGTCGTGCGCCGCAGGGCCGCCTGAGCGCGGCCGGCCGCACACGGCGAAGGCCGCCGCTCCCCGGGCAGGGGAGCGGCGGCCTTCGCCGTACCGGTGGTGCGATGACTCAGAGGACGCGGACCGCGCCGCTCGCCGGGTAGCCGGACAGGTCCTGGATGACGACGCCCTTGGAGGGGTTCGCGGCGTCCAGGTACTGGCCGTTGCCGATGTAGACGCCCACGTGGTACGCGGAACCCTTGCCGCCCCAGTAGAGGATGTCGCCGACCTGGAGGTTGGACGTGCCGACCTCGGTGCCGGACATCGACTGGTCCTGGGAGACGCGCGGCAGGTCGACGCCGGCCTGGCGGAACGCGGCCTGCACGAGGCTGGAGCAGTCCCACGAGTTCGGGCCCGTGGCACCCATGACGTAGGCGTCGCCGAGCTGGGCCTTCAGGAAGCCGATGACGGCGCCGACGGAGCCGCTGGCGGGCGCGGGGGCGTCGGAGGTGGCGGAGGCGGTGGAGAGCGTCGTGCGCTCGGCGGAGCGGGACGCCTTCTCGGCGGCCTCGCGCTCGGCCTTCGCCTTGGCGGCGGCCTCGGCCTTCTTCTTGGCCTCCGCCTTCTTCTCGGCGGCGAGCTGGTCCTTCTTCGCCTGGTCCGAGGCCTTGGAGAACGCCTCGTCGCGCTCCGCCTGGAGCTGGTAGTTCGCCGCGGCCTGCTGGGTGGCGTCCGCGGACTCGGCGACCTGCGTGGCGAGGTCGGCGGTCAGCGTGGGCAGCTCGATGGTCTGCGTCACGGGCTCGGCAGCGTTCGCCGCACCGGACGCACCAGCCACTGCCAGGGTGCTGAGGACGCCACCGGTAACTCCGGCGCGCAGGGCCAGCTTCGAGGCGCTGCGGCGGGGCTTCCGGTGGCTGGGTATGTGAGCGGTGTGGGACATGAGTACAACCGCTATCAGGGCTTCACGGTTCCCTTCAAGAAACGTGTGGTGCGCCACAGTTGTGAAACCGAGACGTGAATCCCGGGCGCGGCGGCCCTTATTGACGCCGTAACGGGCAATACGGACAGCCCTGCGCACCGCTGTGATCACGGCGTTTCTTTGATACGTCCGAATTGCCCGGCGCTTACCACTCGTTGACACCGTTGGCCAAGCCCGGTTTCCGAGCCGTTACCTGGTGCGTGACGCAGGTCACACAGAAGCCTCCAAGGGGTAGGGGCGCGTCCACTTCCGTCCCCCCTCGTCCCTCCGATGTGTGAACGCGGGTCACTATCAGCCAGTCGCGTCCAGCGCCAATTTGCGCCTCGCGCGCAGCTCTTGATAGTGCGCCGAGGCTTCTACCAGCAGTAACGCGGCAAGTTGTCACCTCTGGTGATCACTCAGGTGCTTCGCGTGTGAAGATCACCGCTCATCCGACTTCATGATCCTTCGTCAGGTGGTGGAGATCACAAACGAGTTGGCGCACCCCGTGTCGCAGATCACAGGAGACCGGGCATAGGATGCGGGACACGTCGGGCTTGTGACCTGCTTCACATGTAAGCGATCTTCGGATTTTTTACCTGGGGGAGGCGGGGTGCGGGTCCGCTGCAACCGCCAGCAGTCAGTGCCGACTGAGAGGAGCGAGGAGCGGTGAACGCGTATGCGCCCATCCTCGTACTGGGAGCCCTCGGGGCAGGCTTTGCGATCTTCTCCGTGGTCATGGCCACGCTTATCGGTCCAAAGCGGTACAACCGGGCAAAGCTCGAAGCGTACGAGTGCGGCATCGAGCCCACCCCCACGCCGGCCGGCGGCGGGCGCTTCCCCATCAAGTACTACCTGACGGCGATGCTCTTCATCGTCTTCGACATCGAGATCGTCTTCCTCTACCCCTGGGCCGTCTCCTTCGACGCCCTGGGGCTTTTCGGGCTCGTGGAGATGCTGCTCTTCGTGCTCACCGTCTTCGTCGCCTACGCGTACGTGTGGCGGCGCGGCGGCCTGGAATGGGACTGAGCCCCGTACAGGGGAGGACAGGAGCCACAGAGCTATGGGACTCGAAGAAAAGCTGCCGAGCGGATTCCTTCTGACGACCGTCGAGCAGGCCGCGGGGTGGGTGCGCAAGTCGTCCGTCTTCCCCGCCACGTTCGGCCTCGCGTGCTGCGCCATCGAGATGATGACGACCGGCGCGGGCCGCTACGACCTGGCGCGGTTCGGCATGGAGGTGTTCCGCGGATCGCCCCGCCAGGCGGACCTGATGATCGTCGCCGGACGCGTGAGCCAGAAGATGGCCCCCGTCCTGCGCCAGGTCTACGACCAGATGCCCAACCCCAAGTGGGTCATCTCCATGGGGGTCTGCGCCTCGTCGGGCGGGATGTTCAACAACTACGCGATCGTGCAGGGCGTCGACCACGTCGTGCCGGTGGACATCTACCTGCCCGGCTGCCCGCCCCGGCCCGAGATGCTGATGGACGCGATCCTCAAGCTCCATCAGAAGATCCAGACCTCCAAGCTCGGCGTGAACGCCGAGGAGGCGGCCCGCGAGGCGGAGGAAGCGGCGCTCAAGGCGCTCCCGACGATCGAGATGAAGGGGCTGCTGCGGTGAGCGGCGAGAACGACGGGGTGAACCCCGAGAAGGACCTCGGCGCCTCCAACCTGCCGGGGCAGCGAGGCGACCAGGGCGAGGAGATCCGCGTCCAGCGCGGCATGTTCGGCGCTGACAAGGGTGGCGATACGTCGGGTTACGGAGGACTTGTCCGCTCGATCCGGCTGCCCGGCGAGGCCGTCCGCCCCTACGGCGGATGGTTCGACGAGGTGGCCGACGAGCTGGAGGGCGCCCTGGAGGAACAGGGCCTCGTCCCCGAGAACGCCATCGACAAGACGGTCGTCGACCGCGGCGAGCTCACCTTCCACATCGAGCGCGAGCACCTGGAGCGCGTGGCCCGCACCCTGCGCGACGACCCGGCGCTCCGCTTCGAGCTGTGCACCGGCGTCAGCGCCGTGCACTACCCGGGCGACAAGGGCCGCGAGCTGCACTGCGTCTACCACCTGCGCTCGCTGACCCACGGCCGGCTGATCCGCCTCGAGGTCTCGGCGCCCGACGCGGACCCGCACGTCCCGTCCCTCGTCGCCGTGTATCCCACGAACGACTGGCACGAGCGCGAGGCCTACGACTTCTTCGGCATCGTCTTCGACGGCCACCCCGCGCTGACCCGGATCATGATGCCGGACGACTGGCAGGGCTTCCCGCAGCGCAAGGACTACCCGCTCGGCGGCATCCCCGTCGAGTACAAGGGCGCCCAGATCCCGGCTCCGGACCAGCGGAGGTCGTACTCGTGACAACCCCTTCTTCTGCCTCCTCGCGCGAGACCACCGAGGGGACCGTCTACACGGTCACCGGCGGCGACTGGGACGAGGTCGCCCAGTCCGCGGTCAAGTCCGACGACGAGCGCATCATCGTCAACATGGGTCCCCAGCACCCCTCCACGCACGGCGTGCTGCGGCTGATCCTGGAGATCGACGGCGAGACGGTGACCGAGGCCCGCTGCGGCATCGGCTACCTGCACACCGGCATCGAGAAGAACCTCGAGTACCGCACGTGGACGCAGGGCACCACGTTCGTGACCCGCATGGACTACCTGACGCCGTTCTACAACGAGACGGCGTACTGCCTCGCCGTCGAGAAGCTCCTCGGCATCACGGACGAGATCCCCGACCGGGCGTCGGTCATCCGCGTGCTGCTCATGGAGCTCAACCGGATGTCCTCGCACCTCGTCGCCATCGCCACGGGCGGCATGGAGCTCGGCGCCACGACGATCATGATCTACGGCTTCCGCGATCGTGAACTCGTTCTCGACATCTACGAGCTCATCACCGGCCTGCGCATGAACCACGCGTTCGTCCGGCCCGGCGGCCTCGCCCAGGACCTGCCGCCCGGCTCGGTGGACCAGCTGCGCGAGTTCGTGAAGAAGATGAAGAAGAACCTGCCCGAGTACGACAAGCTCGCCACGGGCAACCCCATCTTCAAGGCCCGCATGCAGGACGTCGGCTACCTCGACCTGGCCGGCTGCATGGCCCTCGGCGCCACCGGACCGATCCTGCGCTCGGCGGGCCTGCCGCACGACCTGCGCAAGACCGACCCGTACTGCGGCTACGAGAACTACGACTTCGAGATCCCGACCGCCGACACCTGCGACTCCTACGGGCGCTTCCTGATCCGCCTGGAGGAGATGCGCCAGTCGCTGCACATCGTCGAGCAGTGCCTGGACCGGCTCGAGCCCGGGCCGGTGATGGTCGGCGACAAGAAGATCGCCTGGCCCGCCCAGCTGGCCCTCGGCCCCGACGGCCTCGGCAACTCGCTCGACCACATCAAGAACATCATGGGCACCTCCATGGAGGCCCTCATCCACCACTTCAAGCTGGTGACCGAGGGCTTCCGCGTCCCGCCGGGACAGGCGTACGCCGCCGTGGAGTCGCCCAAGGGCGAGCTCGGGGTGCACGCCGTGTCCGACGGCGGCACCCGCCCCTTCCGGGTCCACTTCCGCGACCCGTCCTTCACCAACCTGCAGGCCATGGCGGCGATGTGCGAGGGCGGCCAGGTCGCCGACGTCATCGTCGCCGTCGCCTCCATCGACCCCGTGATGGGAGGCGTCGACCGGTGACCACCAGTTCTGCCGAATCCGCAGGGCAGGGCGTCAGCCTGGGCATGCCCCAACTGCCCGCGCCCGCTTACCCGGACGACGTCCGCACCCGCCTGGAGGCGGACGCGCGCGAGATCATCGCCCGCTACCCCGGCTCCCGCTCGGCGCTCCTTCCGCTGCTGCACCTCGTGCAGTCCGAGGAAGGGCACGTCACGCGCACCGGCATGCAGTTCTGTGCGGACATGCTCGACCTCACCACCGCCGAGGTCACCGCCGTCGCGACCTTCTACACGATGTACCGCAGGAAGCCGAGCGGCGACTACCAGGTCGGCGTCTGCACCAACACCCTGTGTGCGGTCATGGGCGGCGACGCCATCTTCGAGACGCTCCAGGAGCACCTCGGCGTCGGCAACAACGGCACCACCGAGGACGGCAAGATCACCCTCGAGCACATCGAGTGCAACGCCGCTTGTGATTTCGCTCCCGTGGTGATGGTCAACTGGGAGTTCTTCGACAACCAGACGCCCGAGTCCGCCACCCGACTCGTCGACGACCTGCGCACCGGCACCGAGGTGTCGCCCACCCGCGGCGCCCCGCTGTGCACCTTCAAGGAGACCGCGCGCATCCTCGCCGGCTTCCCCGACCCGCGCGAAGGCGCCGTCGAGGCCGGCGGCAGCGCCGGACCCGCCTCGCTCGTGGGCCTGCGCCTGGCCAAGGGGGAGACCCCGCCCGCGCGCGTCGTCCACCCGCGCACCGCGGCCGTGGAGGGCGAACCGCCCCACGAGCCGTCGCCCACCGACCACCTCAGCTCGCACGACGCGCCGCAGGACACCTCGGCCTCCGACCCCGCGCACCCCGCGGGTCCGACCGCCGAGGAGGGGGAGTGATGACCTTGGCAGCCGAGATCGAGAACAACGACACCAGCCCGGAGAAGCTGCTCTCGCCGGTCCTGTCGTCCTTCTGGGACGAGGACCGCGCCTGGTCCCTGGACGTCTACCGCCGGCACGAAGGGTACGAGGGCCTGCGCAAGGCCCTCGCGATGGCGCCGGACGACCTCATCGCGTACGTGAAGGACGCGGGCCTGCGCGGCCGCGGCGGCGCCGGCTTCCCCACCGGGATGAAGTGGCAGTTCATCCCGCAGGGCGACGGCAAGCCGCACTACCTCGTCGTCAACGCGGACGAGTCGGAGCCGGGCACCTGCAAGGACATCCCGCTCCTGTACGCCAACCCGCACAGCCTCATCGAAGGCATCGTGATCGCCTGCTACGCGATCCGCTCGGAGCACGCCTTCATCTACCTGCGCGGCGAGGTAGTCCCCGTCCTGCGGCGGCTGCACGAGGCCGTCCGCGAGGCGTACGACGCCGGCTTCCTCGGGGAGAACGTGCTGGGGTCCGGCCTCAACCTCGAACTCACCGTGCACGCGGGCGCCGGCGCGTACATCTGCGGTGAGGAGACCGCACTCCTGGACTCGCTCGAGGGCCGCCGCGGCCAGCCGCGACTGCGACCCCCCTTCCCGGCGGTCGCGGGCCTGTACGCGTGCCCCACTGTCGTGAACAACGTCGAGTCCATCGCCTCGGTTCCCGCGATCGTGAACCGCGGCAAGGACTGGTTCAAGTCGATGGGCAGCGAGAAGTCCCCGGGCTTCACGCTCTACTCGCTCAGCGGCCACGTCGCCTCGCCCGGCCAGTACGAGGCGCCGCTCGGCATCACGCTGCGCCAGCTGCTCGACATGAGCGGCGGCATCCGGCCCGGCCACCGCCTCAAGTTCTGGACGCCGGGCGGCAGTTCCACCCCGATGTTCACCGACGAGCACCTCGACGTGCCCCTGGACTACGAGGGCGTCGGCGCCGCGGGATCGATGCTCGGCACGAAGGCGCTCCAGTGCTTCGACGAGACGACGTGCGTCGTGCGGGCGGTCACCCGCTGGACCGAGTTCTACGCCCACGAGTCCTGCGGCAAGTGCACCCCCTGCCGCGAAGGCACCTACTGGCTCGTGCAGTTGCTGCGCGACATCGAGGCCGGCAAGGGCTCCATGGAGGACCTCGACAAGCTGAACGACATCGCCGACAACATCAACGGCAAGTCGTTCTGCGCCCTCGGCGACGGCGCCGCCTCGCCGATCTTCTCCTCGCTCAAGTACTTCCGCGAGGAGTACGAGCAGCACATCACGGGCAAGGGCTGCCCCTTCGACCCGGCCAAGTCGACCCTCTGGGCCGACCAGCACCGCACGGAGGTGAACGCATGACTGTCACCACAGGCGCTCCCTCCGGGGGCGGCGCGGCGGCCGTACCGCCCGAGGACGTGGTCACCCTCACCATCGACGGCATCGAGATCAGCGTCCCCAAGGGAACCCTGGTCATCCGCGCCGCCGAACTGCTGGGCATCGAGATCCCGCGCTTCTGCGACCACCCGCTCCTGGACCCGGCCGGCGCCTGCCGCCAGTGCATCGTGGAGGTGGAGGGCCAGCGCAAGCCGATGGCCTCCTGCACCATCACCTGCACCGACGGCATGGTCGTCAAGAGCCAGCTCTCCTCCCCGGTCGCCGAGAAGGCACAGAAGGGGGTCATGGAGCTGCTGCTCATCAACCACCCCCTGGACTGCCCCGTCTGCGACAAGGGCGGCGAGTGCCCCCTGCAGAACCAGGCGATGTCGCACGGCCAGGCCGACTCCCGCTTCGAGGGGAAGAAGCGGACCTACGAGAAGCCGGTCGCGATCTCCACGCAGGTGCTGCTCGACCGCGAGCGGTGCGTCCTGTGCGCCCGCTGCACCCGCTTCTCGAACCAGGTGGCGGGCGACCCGATGATCGAGCTGATCGAGCGCGGCGCGCTCCAGCAGGTCGGCACCGGCGAGGGCGACCCCTTCGAGTCGTACTTCTCCGGGAACACCATCCAGATCTGCCCCGTCGGCGCGCTGACCTCGGCGGCGTACCGATTCCGCTCCCGGCCCTTCGACCTCGTCTCCTCGCCGTCGGTGTGCGAGCACTGCGCGGGCGGCTGCGCCACCCGCACCGACCACCGTCGCGGCAAGGTCATGCGCCGTCTCGCGGCCGACGACCCGGAGGTCAACGAGGAGTGGGTGTGCGACAAGGGCCGCTTCGGCTTCCGGTACGCACAGAAGCCCGACCGGCTCACCACCCCGCAGGTCCGCGACGCCGAGACCGGTGAACTGCGGGCCGCGTCCTGGCCGGAGGCCCTGGAGACCGCCGCGCGCGGGCTCACCGGGGCCCGCGGCCGGGCCGGCGTCCTCACCGGCGGCCGGCTCACCGTCGAGGACGCCTACGCGTACAGCAAGTTCGCCCGGGTCGCGCTCGGCACGAACGACATCGACTTCCGCGCGCGCGTGCACAGCGCCGAGGAGTCCGACTTCCTGGCCGCGCGCGTCGCGGGCCGGGGCCGGGACCTCGACGGCACCGGGGTCACGTACACGAAGCTGGAGCAGGCGCCCGCCGTGCTGCTCGTCGGCCTCGAGTCCGAGGAGGAGGCCCCCGGCGTCTTCCTCAAGCTCCGCAAGGCCTGGCGCAAGCACGGCCAGCGGGTCTTCTCGCTCGCCACGCACACCACGCGCGGACTGGAGAAGGCGGGCGGCACGCTGCTGCCGGCCGCGCCCGGCACCGAGACCGAGTGGCTGGACGCGCTCGCGTCCGGCGTCGGCCTGGAGACGGACGGGGCGGCCGCCGCCGAGGCGCTGCGCTCCGAGGGCGCGGTCATCGCCG
>NZ_WWIA01000033.1 GCF_009870065.1 Streptomyces sp. SID5785
TGGCCTGCGTGGCGGTCGCGGGCGGCGCGCTCGACGGCCGGCCGGCCGGGGCGTGGCGGACGGTGCTGCTCGTCGCGTCGGCAGTGGCGATGGGCGGACAGTCGGGCGCGATGGTCGCGGCGGGTACGGGCGCGGCGCCCACGACGTACTTCACCGGAACCCTCACGACGCTGGTGACCGGAACGCTGGACGGTTCGGGCCGCGGCGGCGACGCCGCATGGGGTGCGGGGCGGCTGCTCGCGGTGGCGTGCGGCGCGGCCGGAGCGGTCCTCGTGCACCGGGCGGCGGAGCCCTGGGCGTTCGTGCCGCCGGCCGTACTCACGGCCGCGGCGGTGCTGTGTCAGAAACCTGCACAGCGATTGCGCAACGCGGTCACGACGGTTCACGAAAATCCATTGCGGGATACACGCGACGGGCGTCATTGATGCGCCCGTGTCCCATTCCGGGAAAGTGCGCACACCACGTTCACGATTCCCGCCGTGAAGAATGTGAAGGAGCTGCCGCCCCTTCGTGAACGGATCCACACCGGGCGGGAGTTGAGCGGGCACATTGCCTCTGACCGGGGACCTTCCGATTGGCTGTGCGAGCGCCGGGCGTGCTTTGATCCTCCGCATCGTGGCCCGGGACGGACTCGGTTCCCCGCCGGATCACCGCACCGGCCGCGTTATTTGAAATACCCCGACATACCATTGAGAAGGGCGGCTCAATCATGAGCAACACCCCCCAGGTCGAGACCCTCGAGATTTCCGACGCCGAGCTGGACAACGTGTCCGGCGGCCTGGTCGGCGGCGTCGCCGCCAACCTGACCGGCACCCTCGACTCCGTTGCCCCGGTCTCGGGCGTCGTCTCGGGCCTCACCGGCACCGTCGAGGGCCTGACCGGTGTCAACACCGGCGCCGTCACGGGTCTCGCCACCGGTCTGGTCGCCGGCCTCTGAGGCTGATCCGACGGATCGGTCCGTCGCCGTCCTGACCGGCGACGGGCCCCCAGGCCCCGGGACCCCCTCCGGTCCCGGGGCCTTCGGCCGCGCCCGGACCTGTTCCCCCCCTTCCGGTCCGGGCGCGGCCCGTACCGGTCTACGTAAGGGAAGACAGCACGTGCAGTTCCGCCAACAGGCCCTGTCCAAGCTGCAGTCGCCGGAGGCGCTCGACCTCCCCGTGCGGCTCGCACGGCCGCAGGGGCTGCTCGTGCTCGCCGTCACGCTCGTCGTGATGGCGGCCTCCGCGGTGTGGGCCGTGACCGGTTCGGTGTCCTCGACCCTGCGGGCGGACGGCATCCTGACCTACGGGCAGGGCAGTTACGTGCTCCAGACCCCGGTCACCGGCCAGGTCACCGGCGTGTACGTGCGCGAGGGCGAGCGGGTCCGGGCCGACGCCCCACTGCTCAAGGTCCGTACCGAGCAGGGCGACCGCGCGGTGCGGGCGATCGAGGCGGGCCGGGTGACGGCCCTGGTCGCGCGGGTGGGCGCCGTCGTCACGACCGGCTCCGACGTCGCGACCGTCGAACGCACGGGCTCGTCCCGCGATCCGCTCGTCGCGATGCTCTACGTGCCGGCGACCGGCGCGGGCACCGTCCCGGCCGGCGCCACGGTCGATCTGACGGTCCCGCAGGCCAAGCAGTACGGCGTGCTGCGCGGCACGGTGAAGGCGGTCGGCCGCGGCGCGCAGACGCGGCGCCAGGTCGCGGACCTTCTCGGCGACACCGAACTGGCCGGGCAGTTCACCCGGGGCGGCCCGCAGGTCCCCGTCCTCGTCAAGCTCGACGCGTCCTCCACGACCGAGTCCGGTTACGCCTGGTCGACCCCCGACGGACCCCCGTACCCGCTCACCTCCATGACCCTCGCCTCCGGCGCCGTGCACCTCGCCGAGCAGCGCCCGATCGATTGGCTGCTGCCGTGACCACGACCTCGCTGCCGCCCGCCGGCCACGGCCGCCGCCGGGCCCGCCCCACTCCCCCGCCGCGCCGCCGCCGCTCGGTGCGCACCCCGACCGTGCTGCAGATGGAGGCCGTCGAGTGCGGCGCCGCCTCCCTCGCGATGGTCCTCGCCCACCACGGCCGGCACGTCCCGCTGGAGGAGCTGCGCATCGCGTGCGGTGTCTCCCGGGACGGCTCGCGCGCCAGCAACCTCCTGAAGGCGGCACGCAGTTACGGACTCACGGCCAAGGGCATGCAGATGGAGCCCGGGGCCCTCGCCGACGTGCAGGGGCCCGCGATCCTTTTCTGGGAGTTCAACCACTACGTCGTCTACGACGGCACGGGCCGCAGGTTCGGCCGGCGCGGGGTGCACATCAACGACCCCGACAAGGGACGCCGGTTCGTGCCGATGGAGGACTTCGACACGAGCTTCACCGGGGTGGTCCTGGTGCTCGAACCCGGGGACGGGTTCCGCCCGGGCGGCCGCCGCCCCGGGGTGCTCAAGGCGCTGCCCGGTCGGCTGCGCGGCACGACCGGCACCATGCTGGCCGCGCTCCTCGCGAGCCTGCTGCTCGTCGCCGTGGGCGCGGCGGTGCCGGCGCTCAGCCGCACCTACATCGACCTGTTCCTGATCGGCGACCAGACCTCGCTGCTGGGCGCGCTGTTCGCGTCGATGGGAGCGATGGTCGCGCTCACAGGCGTCCTGACCTGGCTGCAACAGGCGAATCTGCTGCGCGGCCGCATCATCTCCTCCACGCTGAGCAGCGCCCGGTTCTTCGGCCACCTGCTGCGCCTGCCCGTCACGTTCTTCGCCCAGCGCAGCCCCGCGGACCTGGTGCAGCGGCTGCAGTCGAACGACGCGGTGGCCGAGACCCTGGCGCGGGACCTGACGGCGGCCGGTGTGGACGGCATCGTGGTGCTGCTCTACGCGGCACTGCTGTGGACCTACGACCCTCAGCTGACCCTCGTCGGCGTCGGGATCGCCCTCCTGAACGTGGTGGCGATGCGCATCGTCGTCCGGCTGCGCGCGACCGGCACCCAGAAGCTGCGGGCCGACTCGGCGCGGCTGACCAACACCTCGTACACGGGTCTTCAGCTGATCGAGACGATGAAGGCGACGGGCGGCGAGAACGGCTGGTTCCGGCGCTGGGCGGGACAGCACGCCACCACCCTGGAGGAGCAGCAGCGGCTGGGCGTGCCGAGTGCGTGGCTCGGCGTCGTGGCACCGACACTCGCGACGCTGAACAGCGCGCTCATCCTGTGGATCGGCGGGCTGCGGGCCGTCGAGGGCCATCTGTCGGTCGGTCTCCTCGTCGCGTTCCAGGCGCTGGTCACCCGCTTCACGGCGCCGATCACCCGGCTGAACGGGGTCGCGGGCCGGATCCAGGACTTCGCCGCCGACGTGGCCCGGCTCAAGGACGTCGAGAACTTCCCGGTCGACACGCTGTACGCGCGCCCCGAGCAGGTGCGCAGCACGCGGCGCCTCAAGGGGCATGTGGAGCTGGAGAACATCACGTTCGGGTACAGCCCGCTGGACAAGCCGCTCCTGAACGGGTTCTCGCTGACGGTGGGACCGGGCCGGCAGGTGGCGCTGGTCGGCGGTTCGGGCAGCGGCAAGTCGACGGTGTCGCGGCTCATCTCCGGCCTGTACGCGCCCTGGGAGGGCGTGATCCGGATCGACGGGACGCGTCTCGAGGACATCCCGCGCGGAGCACTCGCCGCGTCCGTGTCCTTCGTCGACCAGGACGTCTTCCTCTTCGAGGGCACCGTGCGGGACAACGTCGCGCTGTGGGACCCGTCGATCAGCGACGAGGCGGTGGCCGACGCGCTGCGCGACGCCTGCCTGTTCGACGTCGTGGCGCGCCGGCCGGGCGGCGTGCACGGGCGCGTCGAGCAGGACGGCCGGAACTTCTCGGGCGGGCAGCGCCAGCGGCTGGAGATCGCGCGGGCGCTGGTGCGCCGCCCCAGCATCCTGGTGCTCGACGAGGTGACGAGCGCACTCGACGCCGAGACCGAGCAGACGGTCATGGACAACATCCGTCGGCGCGGCTGCGCCTGCGTGGTGATCGCGCACCGGCTGAGCACCGTGCGCGACAGCGACGAGATCGTGGTCCTCGACCACGGGGAGGTCGTCGAGCGCGGCCGGCACGAGTACCTGGTGACGGCCGGGGGACCCTATGCCGAACTGGTCAGGGAGCACTGAGGTGACTTACACGCACGAGGGACTCCCGTCCCACGCCGCGGCGTCGGACCAGGTCGTGGCCGCGTTCGGCGGGCTCGGCACGCCGGTCGACTGCGCGGGCGTGCGCAGCCTGCCGCTCGAGGGCCCGCACGTGCTGTGGCTGGTCGCGGACGGCGTCCTCGACCTGTTCGCGGTGGACGCGCTCGCGCAGGGCCACTGGCACTTCCTCGGCCGTCTCGAGCCGGGCACGCTGCTGCTCGGCCCCGTCGAGGGCGCCCAGCACACACTGGTGGGCCGCCCCGCGACCGGCTGCGTCCTGCGCCGGATCCCGCTGCGCGAACTGCCGTACTCGCCGCCCACGCACGAGGGCGCCTACGCGGCCGCGTACGGCGGCGGCTACGAGACGGCGTGGAGTCTGCTGGAGGAGGCGTTCGCGCTCGGTGTGGGACGCGGGCAGCGGGTGCTGTTCGAGGCGCCGCTCGACGGCCGCACCACGACGGACGCCGGGCTCGACGGGCACGGCGAGAGCGACGACGACGTGCTGTGGCCCCAACTCGCCCCGGGCAGCGTGCAGTACGGGGCCGCGTACGCCGCGGACGCGGCGGCCGACCTGCTGGTGGACGCCGGGCTGTGGCAGCGGATGGTGAACCAGCAGTACCGGCTGCTGTCCGCGCTCGACCGCTGGATCGAGCGGCTCGAGAGCGCGCACGAGGACCGGGCCGCGGCGGGCATCCGCGCCGGTGAGGCGGTCCGTGAGCAGGCGGAGCGCACCCTGCTCGCGTCGATCGACTCGCGCAGGCGGCGCGGCCGCGGCGGCGAGGCGGCGGGCGTCGACGCGACGTACGCGGTGTGTGCGGTGGTGGCCCGCGCCGCGGGCATCACGCTGGTCGAGCCGCCGCGCGGGCAGGCGGTGAGCGACCGGGTCGAGCCGGTGGAGCAGATCGCGGTGGCGTCCCGGGTGCGGACCCGGCCGGTGCGGCTGGCGGGCGCCTGGTGGCGCGAGGACTCCGGGCCGCTGGTCGGGTTCCGGGCCGCGTCCGGGGCCCCGGTCGCGCTGCTGTGGCGGCGCGGCGGCTACGAGGCGGTGCACCCGTCGGGCGAGCGCAGGACGCGCGTCGACGAGGACAACGCGGAGGACTTCGAGGAGCGGGCCGTGATGTTGTACCGGCCGTTGCCTCAGGGGCCGTCGAGCCCGTGGCGGCTCATGCGGTTCAGCATGCGCGCCGCGGGCGCGGACGTGCGCAGGCTGCTGCTCGCGGGCCTCGTGACCGTGGTGCTCGGCGCGCTGGTGCCGATCGCGACGGGCCGGGTCCTCGGCACCTATGTGCCGACCGCGCAGACGGGCCTGATCACCCAGGTGTCGCTCGCCGTCGTGGTCGCGAGTGTCGTGTCGGCCGTGTTCATGCTGCTCCAGAACCTGACCGTGCTGCGGGTCGAGGGCCGGGTGGAGAGCGTCCTGCAACCGGCGGTGTGGGACCGCCTGCTGCGGCTCCCCACCCGCTTCTTCGCGTCGCGTTCGACGGGCGAGCTGGCGAGCGCCGCGATGGGCATCAGCGCGATCCGGCGGCTGCTGTCCGGGGTGGGGCCGGTCGCCGTGCAGTCGGTGACGATCGGCGCGATGAACCTCGTGCTGCTGCTCGTCTACAGCGTGCCGCTCGCCCTCGCCGCGCTCGGCATGCTGGTGCTCGTCGCGGGCGTGTTCCTGACCCTCGGGCTGTGGGAGCTGCGCTGGCAGCGGCAGCTCGTCGAGCTCGGCAACAAGCTGAACAACCAGGCGTTCCAGACCCTGCGCGGGCTGCCGAAGCTGCGGGTGGCGGGCGCGGAGAGCTTCGCGTACGCCTCCTGGGCGCAGGAGTTCGCGCGCAGCAGGGATCTGCAGCGCCGTGCGGGCCGCATCAAGAACGTGACGACGGTGCTCAACGCCGTCTATCTGCCGCTGTGTTCCCTGGTGATGTTCATGCTGCTCGCGGGCCCGGCACGGGGTTCGCTGTCGGCGGCGGCGTTCCTGACGTTCAACACCGCGGTGACGATGCTCCTGACGTCGGTGACCCAGCTGACCGGCGCACTCCTGTCGGCGGCGGCGGTGCTGCCGATGTACGAGCAGATCAAGCCGGTCCTCGACGCGGAGCCCGAGGTGCAGGAGGCGGCGGCGCAGCCCGGGGAGCTGTCCGGGGCGCTGGAGGCGCGCGGTCTGTCCTTCCGGTACGGCGACGACGGGCCGCTGGTCCTGGACGACGTGTCGCTCGCGGTGCGGCCCGGTGAGTTCGTGGCGGTGGTCGGGGAGAGCGGCTGCGGCAAGTCGACGCTCCTGCGGCTCCTGATCGGCTTCGACGCACCGGTCTCCGGCAGCGTCCTGTACGACGGCCAGGACCTGTCCGCGCTCGACCGGGCGGCGGTGCGCCGGCAGTGCGGGGTCGTGCTGCAGAACGCGCAGCCGCTGACCGGGTCGATCCTGGACTGCATCTGCGGGGCGGAGGCGTTCACGCAGGAGGAGGCCTGGGAGGCGGCCGCGATGGCGGGGCTCGCCGAGGACATCAAGCGGATGCCGATGGGGCTGCACACGATGATCGCCGGGGGCGGCGCCGTCTCGGGCGGTCAGCGGCAGCGGCTGATGATCGCACAGGCGCTGATCCGGCGGCCGAAGCTGCTGTTCTTCGACGAGGCGACGAGCGCGCTGGACAACGAGACGCAGCGCGTCGTCATCGACAGCACGCGGGCGCTGCGGGCGACCCGGATCGTCATCGCGCACCGGCTGTCGACGGTCCTCGACGCGGACCGGGTGATCGTGATGGCGGGCGGCCGGGTCGTGCAGCAGGGCGCGCCCTCGGCGCTCCTCGCGGACACCGGGGGCCGGCTGCACGAGCTGGTGCGGCGGCAACTGGTGTGAGCGGAGTTCCGGCCGGCGATCAGTCGAGGCGCTCGGACTCGTGCCAGCCGGCGTGCAGGGCCCGGTACTCCTCGGGCGTCGCCTTCGGCACGTACGTGCCGGGGCCGTACATGGCCCGCGCGAGCCGGGCCCGCAGGCGCTGGCGGACGGTGAAGCGACGCACCGCGCCGTCGGCGTCGACCTTCGGCCCCAGTTCGTACGGCTTCGGCTCCTCGTGGGCCGTGAGGCGGTACAGCTCGCCGCGGGTGAGCGGCTCGTGGACCTCGGCGTACTCTCCCCGGCCGGTCTCGTGCCCGTGCGGTGCTCCGGGCCGGTGTTCCGCGAACACTCCGCGCAGCCGCGAGCGAACGGACCGACGGACCCGACCACCCCTCATACGCAGCCCCCTCAGGGTCGTTGAGTCCCCGTCAGAGTAGAACGGGCACGGGGCCGCGGACAGGGGGCGACACGTCACGGCGCCGGGCTCGGTGTGCGGGGTGGGGCTGCCGA
>NZ_WWIA01000340.1 GCF_009870065.1 Streptomyces sp. SID5785
ATTTTTGGCACGCTGTTGAGTTCTCAAGGAACGGACGCTTCCTTCGTACTCACCCTCTCGGGCTTTCCTCCGGGCGCTTCCCTTCGGTCTTGCGTTTCCGACTCTATCAGACCGTTTCACCGGCCGATTTCCTCGGGGTCCTGCTGGTTTCGCTTTCGCTTTCCGGCCTTTCGGCTTTCCGGCGATCTCGACTCTATCAGATCCTTTCGGGCCTGATTCCCAGTCAAGTGGGTTTGTCTTCCCGGCCGTTGGGCCGTTCCGACGTCCCAGACCTTAGCGGATCCTCGCGGCAGTTCCTAATCGAGTGGATCAGGGCATGCGCAACCCGATTTCGAATTGAATTCGGACACGCCGAAATCAATCCCGTCGGGAGATCGTGCGGATGGTGTGGGTGCCGCGTCCGCGGCAGAAGGTGTTGTCGCAGAACCGTTACGGCCCCGTGGCAACCCGAAGAACCTTACGGATCGCCCGGGGGCGTGTCAACCCCCACCCTCGTGAACGTCAGTCGAGATCGCTGAGCCGACCGCCGGCGTCCGGCTGCGCGTGCTCCACGCGGCGGAGGAGGCGCGTGAGCACCTCGCCTAGGAGGCCGCGCTCGACCGAGGTCAGGTCCTGGAGGAGGTCCTCCTCGAAGACCGTCGCGAGGCGCATCGCCTCCAGCCACTTCTCGCGGCCCTCCGCGGTGAGCTCGACGATGACGCGGACACGGTTGTTCTCGTCGCGGTCCCGCGTGACCAGACCCTCCTGGACCATGCGGTCGATCCGGTGGGTCATCGCCGCCGGGGTCAGGCCGAGTCCCTTGGCGAGCTCGCCGGGGCCCATCCGGTAGGGGGCACCGGAGAGGACGAGGGCCTTGAGGACCTCCCACTCGGCGTTGCTGATGCCGATCTCCGCGGTCTGCCGGCCGTACGCCACGTTCATGCGGCGGTTCAGCCGCCCCAGCGCCGAGACGATCTGCTCGACCTGGGGGTCGAGGTCCTGGAACTCGCGCTGGTACGCGGCGATCTGCTCTTCGAGGGTCGGCTCCGCTGCCGGGCCGCCCGGGGTGTCCGCCATGCCGCGCAGTATGGCACGGAGACGGTTGGCGTCGAAGTCCTCGGATGTGTATTGTTTAGCTTCTAACTTTAGGTTCGAAGTCTTCAGGGTGAAGGCTTCCACAGTCGAGGCAGGTGAAAGTGACCAGGGCGATGGGCGCCGCGATGCGGCGTGTGCAGATGGGCAGTGCGCTGAGCTCGTTCGGAGTGGGCTTCACGGTTCCGTTCCTTTATGTGTACGTGGCGGAGGTGCGGGAGCTGGGGGCCGGTGCGGCCGGCATCGTGCTGGCCGCGTTCGCGATGGCCGCCCTCGTCGTCCTGCCGTTCACCGGCCGTGCCATCGACCGCCGCGGGCCGATGCCCGTGCTGCTCGTGGCGTCGGGCGTCGCGGCGGTCGGCGCGATAGGGCTCGGGCTCGCCGTCAGTGAGCCCGCCGCCATCGCCGCCGCCGCCGTGCTCGGTGCGGGCACGGCCGTGCTGCAGCCTGCGCTGGCCACGATGATCGTCTGGTGCTCCAGCCCGCAGACGCGGACGCGTTCCTTCGCCATGCAGTTCTTCCTGCAGAACCTGGGCCTGGGCATCGGTGGCCTGATCGGCGGCCAGATCGTCGATGTGGACCGGCCGGACAGCTTCCTGCTGCTCTTCGGCATCGAGGCCGTCATGTTCCTGGTGCTCGCGGGCATCGTGCTGACGGTCCGGATGCCGCAGGGGCACCACCTCGGGGAGGCGGTGCCGAAGGGCGACGCCAAGGGCGGGCTGCGGACGCTGCTCGGTCACCGGGCGATGCTGCAGCTGTGCGTGCTGGGCTTCGTGCTGTTCTTCGCCTGCTACGGCCAGTTCGAGTCGGGGCTCAGCGCCTACGGCGTCGAGGCCGCGGGCATCTCCCCGTCCACGCTGGGCATCGCCCTCGCGGCGAACACGGCGATGATCGTGGTCGCGCAGTTCGCCGTGCTCAAGTTCGTCGAGCGGCGCAAGCGCTCCCGGGTGATCGCCGCCGTCGGTGTCATCTGGGCCGTCGCCTGGGCGGCCGCGGGGTACGCGGGCCTCGGGCACGGCAGCCAGGCCATGGCCACCGCCGCGTTCATCTCGACGTACGCGCTCTTCGGGCTCGGTGAGTCGATGCTGTCGCCGACCGTGGCACCGCTGGTCGCCGATCTGGCCCCGGCGGGCATGGTCGGGTCGTACAACTCGGCGTTCGCCCTGGTCAAGCAGTTGGCCCTGGCGGTCGGTCCGGCGGTGGGCGGTCCCATGGGCGCCGCGCTGCACGGTCCGTACATCGTGACGTTCATGCTGTTCTCGCTCGGTATCACCGCGCTGGCGCTGCGCCTGGGCCGCCGGCTGACGCCGGTGCAGAATCAGCCGTCGCTCGCGGGCAGCCGGATCGTCATGCAGAGCACGCCCGAGCCGGCCGGTTCGGTGGCCTCGGGCTGAGCCCCGGGGAGAGCGTCAGGCCTGGTCGGGGAGGACGAACTCGCACCAGACGGCCTTGCCGCCGCCCGGGGTGCGGCGCGAGCCCCAGTTCGACGCGATCGTCGCGATGATGGCGATGCCGCGGCCCGTCTCGTCGCCCGGTTCGGCGCGGCGGCGCCGCGGCAGGTGGTCGTCCCCGTCCGTCACCTCGATGATCAGGCGGCGGTCGGTGCGGCGCAGCCGCAGGCGCATGGGCGGGGTGCCGTGCTGGAGCGAGTTCGCGACGAGTTCGCTGGCGGCGAGGACGCCCAGGTCGTGCAGCTCCACCGGGAAGCGCCAGCTGGTGAGGACGCCGGAGGCGAAGGCGCGGGCGCGCGGGGTGGCCTCGACGCCGCCGAGCAGTTCGAGCGCTGCGTTGCGGAAGAGTTCGCCGTCGGTGCCGTTGCGCGCGGGGTGCTGGAGGACGAGGACGGCGACGTCGTCGTCGTGGTCGGCGGTGACGCCGAGGGCACGCATCAGCCGGTCGCACACGACCTGCGGGCTGCCGGTGGCGCCCGCCAGCGCGTGTTCGAGGGCGGCGACGCCCTCGTCGATGTCCTCGTCGCGGCGCTCGACCAGTCCGTCGGTGTACATGACGGCGGTGGAGCCGGGTCCGAGCGGGACCGAGCCGGAGGCGTGCAGCCAGCCGCCGGTGCCGAGCGGGGGGCCGGTCGGTTCGCCGGCGCGGTGGATCGTGCCGTTCTCGTCGCGGACGAGGATCGGCAGGTGGCCGGCGGACGCGTAGACGAGGCGGCCCTCGTTCGGGTCGTGGACCGCGTAGACGCAGGTGGCGATCTGGTGCGGGTCGATCTCGATGGCGAGGCCGTCGAGCAGTTGCAGTACTTCGTGCGGGGGCAGGTCCAGGCGGGCGTAGGCGCGGACGGCGGTGCGCAGCTGGCCCATGACCGCGGCGGCGCGTACCCCGCGGCCCATGACGTCGCCGATGACGAGGGCGGTGCGGCCGCCGCCGAGGGTGATGACGTCGTACCAGTCGCCGCCGACCGCGGCCTCGGTGCCGCCCGGCTGGTAGGTGGCGGCGATGCGCAGGTCGTCTGGCTCCTCGAGCTCCTGCGGGAGCAGGGAGCGCTGGAGGGTGACGGCGGTCTCGCGCTGGCGGCGCTCGCTGGTGCGCAGTCGCTCGGCGGCCTCGGCGTGGTCGGTGACGTCCGCGGCGAAGATCAGGATGCCGGGTCCGTCGCCGGTGTCGAGCGGAGTGCAGGTCACGGTGTACGAGCGGCCGCCGGAGGTCTTGCGGGACTTGACGGTGCGGGGTCTGGCGCTGCGCAGCACCTGGTCGAGGAGCGGGAGCAGGCCGAGTTCGTCGAGCTCGGGGAGGGCGGCGTGCGCCGGTTCGCCCGTGGGGCGCTCGCCGAAGGCCGCCGCGTACGCGTCGTTGACGTAGGCGAGGCGGTGCTCGGGGCCCTGGACGAGGGCGACGAGGCCGGGGATGCGGTCGAGGACGTCGCGGACGGGGAGGGTGTCGATGCCGCCGCCCGTCTCGCCGGGCGGGTGCTCGGCGCGGGCGGCGGGGACGGCACCCTCGCCCCGCTGGGGTACGCCGTGGTCGGCCCGCGCTGCGGCGCGGCGCTGCGTTCCGGGGAGCCGGGCGCTCCAGCGTGTGAAGTTCACTTGGGAAGAGCCTCGTGGGGTCGTGGTCGGGCGATGCGCCCGCCCATGGTCGGGGACCAGTCTGGCCGACCGTACTGACAAACGTCAGACGCCGGCTCGCCTGCGGTAGTTCCGCGTTCCGGTGGTGGGGCCGCCGTCGGCCCGTGGGGCGAGCGTCAACGGGACGGTCAGGACGACCCTTTCGGGTCCGTGGAGGGATCGTCGGTGGGCCCGGGCGGTCCCGCAGATGGGTCCTCAGGAGGGACGCCCCCGGCCGCGAGTTCGAACTCGGCGCGCGGCCGCTCCAGGGAACCCAGCGAGACGATCTCCCTCTTGAAGAGTCCGGAGAGCGTCCATTCGGTCAGGACTCGGGCCTTTCGGTTGACGGTGGGCACCCGGCTGAGGTGGTAGACGCGGTGCATGAACCAGGCAGGGTAGCCCTTCAGCTTGCGTCCGTAGACGTGGGCGACGCCCTTGTGCAGGCCCAGGGAGGCGACCGATCCGGCGTACGCGTGGGCGTAGTCGGTGAGGGGTTCGCCGCGCAGTGAGGCCGCGATGTTGTCGCCGAGGGTGCGGGCCTGGCGGACGGCGTGCTGGGCGTTGGGCGCGCAGGTGCGGCCGGGTTCGTCGGCGGTGACGTCGGGGACGGCGGCGGCGTCGCCGGCGGCCCAGGCGTGCGGGGTGCCGTCGACGGCGAGCGCGGCGGTGCAGGTGAGGCGGCCGCGGGCGTCGAGCGGCAGGTCGGTGGCGGCGAGCAGGGGGCTGGGTTTGACGCCGGCGGTCCACACGACGGTGCGGGTGGGCAGGCGGGTGCCGTCGCTGAGGACGGCGACGCGGTGCTCGCAGGACTCGAGGCGGGTTCCCAGGCGTACGTCGATGTTGCGGCCGCGCAGTTCGCGGATCGTGTACTCGCCCATCTCGGGGCCGACTTCGGGCAGGATGCGGTCGCTGGCCTCGACGAGGACCCAGCGCAGGTCCTCGGGCTTGATGTTGTGGTAGTGCTTCGCCGCGAAGCGGGCCATGTCCTCGAGTTCGCCGAGGGCCTCGACGCCCGCGTAGCCGCCGCCGACGAAGACGAAGGTGAGGGCGGCGTCGCGGATCGCGGGGTCGCGGGTGGAGGAGGCGATGTCGAGCTGTTCGATGACGTGGTTGCGCAGGCCGACGGCTTCCTCGACGGTCTTGAAGCCGATGCCGTGGTCGGCGAGTCCCGGCACGGGCAGGGTGCGGGAGACCGAGCCGGGGGCCAGGACCAGTTCGTCGTAGGGGAGCGAGGCGGGGCCGGTGCCCTCGTCGGAGCTGGCGAGGGTGGTGTAGAGCGCGGTCCGTTTTGCGTGGTCGACGGACTCGACCGCGCCGACGATCACCCGGCAGTGCGGCAGGACGCGGCGCAGCGGGGCGACGACGTGGCGCGGCGAGATGGATCCGGCGGCGGCCTCGGGCAGAAACGGCTGGTAGGTCATGTACGGGTCGGGGGTGATCACGACGATCTCCGCGGAACCGTTTCTGAGCTCGTGTTTCAGCTTCTTCTGGAGGCGCAGGGCCGTGTACATCCCGACGTATCCGCCGCCGACAACGAGAATGCGCGCACCCTTGCCGGGTGTGGGGGTCGTCCCCCGGTCGTTTGCTGCCCTCACCCTCCCATGACGCATCGGGGGCCTGCGTTTGTCCACAGCCTCGACAATTTGTGTGACGGAACGGAGTGCGTCGTACCGGTTGCGGGGCGGGGCGGGCGGGGCCGGCCCGGCGGGAGGCGCGCAGGTCAGCGTGGGAGCGGTGGGGGGCGGGCGGTGGTGCAATCGGGGTGGAATCGTCGCGTACTCCGTTCGGGGGGCGCTCCGTGCGGAACCTGCCCCTTCTGAATTGACTCTCGGTCAACTATGTTCGGGGTGTCGGGGTGTCGGGGGACGCACTGACGGCTCCGCAGGGGCGGCTGCCGGACTTCTCTGTCTGTTCCTCACGCACCGGCTGACAAATGACGGGGAGTGTCTCCGGGGGGAGACGTCATTACCGGGGGAACACATATGCACATTCAGGATTCTCATTGGACCTCGGCGTCCGCGGTGGCGCCGACGAGTGTCCCCGGCGGGGCCAACGGCCGGAGCGTGGGTGACAGTTCCCGGTCCGCACCGCTGCGGGTGGACGCACAGCGCAATCTGGAGCACGTCCTGCGGGCCGCCCGCGAGGTCTTCGGCGAGCTGGGGTACGGGGCTCCCATGGAGGACGTGGCGCGCCGTGCCCGTGTCGGCGTGGGCACGGTGTACCGCCGTTTCCCGAGCAAGGACGTCCTGGTGCGGCGCATCGCCGAGGAGGAGACGGCCCGGCTGACCGACCAGGCCCGCACCGCCCTCGGCCAGGAGGACGAGCCGTGGTCGGCGCTGTCGCGCTTCCTGCGGACCTCGGTCGCCTCGGGTGCCGGCCGGCTGCTGCCGCCGCAGGTGCTGCGCGTGGGCGTGCCCGAGGAGCGGGACGAGACGCGGGTGCCGCAGCAGCGGTCCGCGGCGGACGTGCCGGACCTGCGGCTGGTCGAGCAGCGCGCGGCGCAGGGCGAGACGCTGCCCGCGGACGACTCGGGGGCAGCGTCGCTGCTCGAGGTCGTGGGCCGGCTCGTGGACCGGGCGCGCGAGGCGGGTGAGCTGCGCACCGACGTGACCGTGGCGGACGTCCTGCTCGTGATCGCCACGGCGGCGCCCTCGCTGCCGGACGCCGCGCAGCAGGCGGCGGCCTCGGCCCGGCTGCTCGACATCCTGCTGGAGGGTCTGCGCTCGCGGCCCGCGTGACCGGCAGGATCCGCGAGAGGAACGGTGCGCGCCCGGGGCGTGTCTCGCACGTGGCGTCGTCCGCCCGGAGGGCGGGCGAGGCGGACGGGACTTCGAAGCACGCCCCGGGCCGCGAACGGCAGCGCGTCGCCGCTCACGGCCAACTGACATGTATTGAACGGGAGTTCACCCCTACCCGGGCGAGCGGATCGTAGAGCTTCCGGGCGGGAAAACTCCACGGATGAGTGGTTGCTGTGCAGTGACCGGCGCGGGCCGCCACCCGTGTGGCACTCTTTCCCGGTGTTCGGGTCAGAGTGTGCGGTCGGGGGCTTTCCGCGATGAGCGTTGACGGGCGGGACGAGCAGCAGCCCGGCGGACCGGGGACGGACGCCGAGAGCGGCGCACCCGGCGAGGCGGCACGGCAGGTGCCGAGCCAGGGCGGTCCGGGGCGTGCCCCCGCACCGGCACCGGGCGACGCCGAGGCGGCCGGTGCGTCCGTACCGGCGCAGCGCGAGGGCCTCGGCCCCGATGCCGCCGAAGCCGCCGAGGCCCCCGTGGAGACCGCCGGGGGCGACGCCTCCCTGTCCGACGCGCTGCTCTCCGGCCCGCCGCCGGACGCCCCGCTGTCCGACGCGGACCTCATCGGCCGGATGCGCGCGGACGACGACAGCGCGTACGAAGAGCTGTACCGCCGGCACGCCGCCGCCGTCCGCCGGTACGCCCGCACCTGCTGCCGCGACGGCCACACCGCCGACGACCTCACGGCCGAGGTCTTCGCCCGCATGCTGCAGGCCGTGCGCGGCGGCAGCGGGCCCGAGTACGCGGTGCGCGCCTATCTGCTGACCACCGTGCGCCGGGTCGCCGCGGGCTGGACGAAGTCCGCGAAGCGCGAGCACCTGGTCGACGACTTCGCGCTCTTCGCCGACCAGGCCGCGCGGTCCAGCGAGGTCCTCGACGACGACACCCTGGAGCTGGGCGCCGACGTCCGCGCCATGCACGAGGCCGAGCAGTCGATGGCCATGCAGGCCTTCCGCTCGCTGCCCGAGCGCTGGCAGGCCGTGCTGTGGCACACCGAGGTGGAGGACGAGTCGCCGAGCGAGGTGGCCACCCTCTTCGGGCTCGACGCCAACGGCACGCGGGTACTGGCCAAGCGCGCCCGCGAAGGCCTCAAGGAGGCCTACCTCCAGGCCCATGTGTCGGCCACCCTCGTGCAGTCCGAGGAGTGCTCCCGCTACGCGGACCGCCTCGGCGCGTACGCCCGCGGCAGCCTGCGCACGCGCGCCGAGCGCGGCCTGCGCAAGCACCTGGAGGAGTGCGCCAAGTGCCGGCTGGCCGCGGGCCAGATCAAGGAAGTCGCCAGCGGTATCCCGGCGGTCGTGCCGATCGCGGTCATCGGCTGGTTCGGCGCCGCCGGGTACGCGAAGGTCGTTGCGCTCGTCGGTGGCGGCGCCCTGGGCGCGGCGGGTGCCGGCGGTGCGGCCGCGGCGACCGGCGGGGCCTCGGGCGGTGCGGCCAGCGGCGCGGCGTCCGAGGGGCTCGGCGCCCCGGCGAAGGCCGGTATC
>NZ_WWIA01000341.1 GCF_009870065.1 Streptomyces sp. SID5785
CCCTCATCGGGCGCCCCGAACTCGCCGACGATCCCGAGTGGGCCACGCCGGAGGCACGGCTGCCGAAGCTCAGCAAGATGTTCCAGCTCATCGAGGAGTGGTCCTCGACGCTCCCCAAGTGGGAGGTCCTGGAGCAGCTCAACGCACACAACATCCCGTGCGGCCCGATCCTCTCCACCAAGGAGATCATCGAGGACGCCTCCCTCGCCGCGAACGACATGGTCATCGAGGTCCCGCACCCGCAGCGCGGGTCCTTCACGACCGTCGGCTCCCCGCTCAAGCTCTCCGACTCCCCCGTAGACATCACCAGCTCGCCCCTGCTCGGCGAGCACAACGAGGAGGTCTTCGTCGGCGAACTCGGCCTCGGGGACGAGGAGCTGCGCCTGCTCAAGTCGAACGGAGTGATCTGATTGATGGCCGAGGACCGGACGCTGACGGTGCGGGCGCTGCTCGACGCCGTACGGGCCGAGGGACGCACGGCGCTCACCGCTCCGGAGGGGAAGGTGATCGCCGACGCGTACGGGATCGCCGTGCCCGGTGAGGAGCTCGCCCGGGACGTCGACGAGGCCGTCGCCGCCGCCGCGCGCTTCGGCGGGCCCGTGGTGCTGAAGATCGTGTCGCCCGACATCCTGCACAAGACCGACGCCGGCGGTGTCGTCGTCGGGGTCGAGGGAGCGGCCGAGGTACGGGCCGCCTTCCACCGCATCGTGGAGAACGCGCGCGCCTACGCGCCGGACGCGCGGGTCGAGGGCGTGCAGGTGCAGGAGCTGCTGCCCACGGGGCCCGACACCCAGGAGGTCATCGTCGGGTCCGTGACCGATCCGACCTTCGGCAAGGTCGTCGCCTTCGGGCTCGGCGGAGTCCTCGTGGAGGTGCTCAAGGACGTCACCTTCCGGCTCGCCCCCGTGGAGGCCGACGAGGCGCTCGGCATGCTCGACTCCATCCGCGCCGCCGAGGTGCTGCGCGGTGTCCGCGGTGCACGGGGCGTCGACCGCTGGGCGCTCGCCGAACAGCTGCGCCGCGTCTCCCGGCTCGTCACCGACTTCCCGGAGATCGCGGAGGTGGACCTCAACCCGGTGATCGCGACGCCGGAGGGCGCCGTGGCGGCCGACATCCGCGTGATCCTCGCCGCGAGCACGCCCGCACCGCGGCGCACCTACACGCGCGAGCAGATCCTCTCGACCATGAAGCGGCTCATGCAGCCGCGCTCCGTCGCCGTCATCGGGGCGTCCAACGAGCAGGGCAAGATCGGCAATTCGGTGATGCGCAACCTCATCGACGGCGGCTTCTCCGGAGAGATCCACCCGGTGAATCCCAAGGCCGATGACATTCTGGGCCGCAAGGCGTACAAGAGTGTCACGGACGTGCCCGGTGAGGTGGATGTGGCGGTCTTCGCGATCCCCGCCAAGTTCGTGGCAGCGGCCCTGGAGGAGGTGGGGCGCAAGGGCATCCCCAACGCGGTGCTGATCCCGTCCGGCTTCGCCGAGACCGGTGAGCACGCGCTCCAGGCGGAGATCGTCGCCATCGCCGAACGGCACGGCGTGCGCCTGCTCGGCCCGAACATCTACGGCTACTACTCGACGTGGCAGGACCTGTGCGCCACGTTCTGCACGCCGTACGACGTGAAGGGCGGCGTGGCGCTCACCTCGCAGTCCGGCGGCATCGGCATGGCGATCCTGGGCTTCGCGCGCACGACGAAGACGGGCGTCTCGGCGATCGTCGGGCTCGGCAACAAGTCGGACCTGGACGAGGACGACCTGCTCACCTGGTTCGGCGAGGACCCGCACACGCAGTGCATCGCCATGCACCTGGAGGACCTCAAGGACGGCCGCGCCTTCGTGGAGGCGGCGCGCGCGACCGTACCCAAGAAGCCCGTCGTCGTCCTCAAGGCGGGACGCACCGCCGCAGGGGCGAAGGCCGCCGGCTCCCACACGGGCGCCCTGGCGGGCGACGACGCCGTCTACGACGACATCCTGCGGCAGGCCGGCGTCATCCGCGCGCCGGGTCTGAACGACATGCTGGAGTACGCGCGGGCGCTGCCTGTGCTGCCCACGCCACAGGGTGACAACGTCGTGATCATCACGGGCGCCGGCGGCTCGGGCGTACTCCTGTCCGACGCGGTGACGGACAACGGGCTGCGCCTGATGGAGATACCGGACGATCTGGACGCCGCCTTCCGGCGGTTCATCCCGCCCTTCGGGGCCGCAGGCAACCCCGTCGACATCACGGGCGGCGAGCCCCCTTCGACGTACGAGGCGACGATCCGCCTCGGGCTCGAGGACCCGCGCATCCACGCACTCGTGCTCGGCTACTGGCACACCATCGTCACCCCTCCCATGGTCTTTGCGGAGGTAACGGCCCGCGTCGTCCGGGAGTTCCGCGAGCGCGGCATCGAGAAGCCGGTGGTCGCGTCGCTGGCCGGGGACGTCGAGGTCGAGGAGGCGTGCCAGTACCTCTTCGACCACGGGGTCGTCGCCTACCCGTACACCACGGAGAAGCCTGTCGCGGTACTCGGCGCCAAGTACCGGTGGGCCCGTGCGGCAGGGCTGTTGGGGGGCGGTCGATGAGGTGACCCGAGGCGGGTCCGGCCGGCGGTGCGCGCCGGCCGGACCCAGGACCCGTGCGCGCACGAAAGCCATTTGGACAGGGGGCGCTGGCCAGATCTTTCGACGCAAGGGATGCGACCGTCATGACCGCAACCGAACTGTCAAGTTCCGTCCCTTACAGGGAGGTGACGGACGCCAACGGCCGGATGTACCGGGTTGGCGAGAGCGACATCGACATCATGGGGCGCAAACGCAAGTGGATGGTGATCCTGCCCTGGGTGGGCATGATGGGGATCTCGTCCGCCGAGTACGCGTTCGCGTCCGCCGAGGACACTCTGCACACCGCGCACAGCTGGAACAGTGCGCACATCTTCTGGATGATGACGGTCTGGGTGTTCTTCCAGGCCGCGGTCGCCTTCCCCGCGGGAAGGCTGCGTGAGAGCGGCAGGCTGCCGGCGCGCTGGGCCATGATGATCGGCTCGCTGGGCACCCTGCTGGGCTATCTGTCCCTCGCTTTCGCTCCGCACGTCGTGTTCGCCTACATAGGGTTCAGCGTCTTCAGCGGCATGGGCGCCGGCATGGTGTACGCCACCTGCGTCAACATGGTGGGCAAGTGGTACCCGGAGCGCCGCGGCGGCAAGACGGGCTTCGTCAACGGCGGGTTCGCCTACGGCTCCGTGCCGTTCGTGTTCCTGTTCACCGGGTTCATGGACCTCACCAACTTCCGCTGGGTGCTGGTCTCCGTGGGGGTGCTCCTGGCCGGCATGGTCGCGTCCGCCGGCTTCTTCTTCCGGGACCCGCCGAAGAACTGGTGGCCCGCGGAGATCGACCCGCTGAACCCGCCGGCCGACCCGCGCGCACGCCGCTCGCTGCGCAAGAACCCGCCCGCGGTGAAGCAGTACACCCCGCTGGAGGCGTGGAAGACCGGCCGGGTGGCCCTGATGTGGTTCTGTCTCGCCTGTACGTCCGGCGTGAACATCTTCGGGATCGCATTCCAGGTCGACATCGGCAAGGAGGCCGGATTCGCCGGCGGCATCGTGGCCACCGCGATGTCGCTCAAGGCGGTCGTCAACGGCACCGGACGCGGTGTCATCGGCTGGCTCTCCGACCGTTACGGCCGCAAACAGTGCCTGCTCGCGGTCTGCGTCATTCTCGGCGCCGCGCAGTTCGGCATCCTGTGGTCCGCCGGAGCGGGAAACCTGCCGTTGTTCCTCGTCTTCTCCGCGGTCTCCGGATTCGGCGGCGGCGCCATCTTCCCCATGTTCGCGGCGCTCACCGCCGACTACTTCGGCGAGAACAACAACGCGACCAACTACGGCATGGTCTACAGCTCGAAGCTCGTGTCCGGACTCGGTGCCGGAATGGGCGCGCTCGTCGTGGAGTCGTGGGGGCACTCGGGCGCCTTCACCCTGGCGGGCTGCATCTCGTTCTTCGCGGGATTCGTCGCCATCTTCCTGTCGCCGCCCGGCAGGCCCAAGTCCCGTGGTATCCGCCCCAATCCCCAACCGCTCGGTGAGGAGATGGCTTGATATGACAGCGGAGCCCATCGCCGCAGGAGCCCACGCGTCGCAGCACGGCGCGGGGTACGAAGAGATCACCGACGAGAACGGCCGCGTCTATCGCATCGGCGAGACGGACCGCGACATCCTCGGCCATTCCCGTAAGTTCATGGTGTATCTGCCATGGGTCGCGATGATGGCCATCAGCGTCTCCGAGTACGCGTACGGGTCGGCGGAGGACACCCTGTCCAGCGCGCACGGCTGGACGCAGTCCAACACCTTCTGGATCCTGAGCGTCTGGGTGTTCTTCCAGGCCGGGATCGCCTTCCCCGCCGGATGGCTGCGCGAGAAGGGCATCATGACCGCGCGGCGGGCCATGACCGTCGGCTCGTTCCTGTGCCTTCTCGGATTTCTCGCCCTGTCCCATCTGAGCAATGTGTGGCTGGCCATCATCGGGTTCGGTGTCATCGGCGGACTGGGCTCCGGCCTCGTCTACTCGACGTGCATCAACATGGTCGGAAAGTGGTATCCGGAGCGCAAGGGCGGCCGGACCGGTTTCGTCAACGGCGGATTCGCCTACGGGTCCCTGCCGTTCATCTTCGTCTTCAACTACGCCTTCGACACCTCGAACTACCACCGGGTGCTCGACATGATCGGCGCCTATGTGCTCGTCGTGGTGCTGGTGTGCGCGTTCTTCTTCAAGGACCCGCCGAAGAACTGGTGGCCCTCGGAGGTCGATCCGCTGGCCAAGTCGGGTACCGGCAAGAGCGCACGGTCCCTCGCCAAGAATCCTCCCGCGGTCCGGCAGTTCACGCCGAAGGAGGCGATCAGGACCGGGATGCTGCCGCTCATGTGGTTCAGTCTGGTGCTGACCGCGGGCGTGTCCATCTTCGGCATCTCTTTCCAGGTGGACTTCGCCAAGGAGGTCGGGTTCGGCCCCTTGGTGGCGGCGTCCTCGATGGGTGTCATGGCGGTCATCAACGGCGTCGGGCGGGCCGTCGTCGGCTGGCTGTCCGACATCATGGGCCGGAAACTGAGTCTGGTGCTGGTCATCGTCGTGCTGGGACTCGCCCAGTTCGGTGTGATCTGGGCGGGCGACATCCACAGCGAATGGCTGTTCCTGGTCTTCGCCTTCCTGTCAGGATTCGGCGGCGGCGCCTTCTACCCGATGTTCGCCGCACTGACGCCGGACTACTTCGGTGAGAACTACAACGCGACCAACTACGGCCTCGTCTACAGCGGAAAGCTGATCAGTGGACTGTTCGGCGGCGGCCTCGGCTCGATGGTGGTCGCCGCCTGGGGCTACAACGGCGCCTACGCGCTGGCCGGCGGCATCTCCATGCTGGCCGCCGTGGTGGCGCTGTTCCTGAGGCAGCCGGGGCGCACCGGCACCGCATAGCTCGTGCACACATGAGTGGGGCCCGGCCGGGTGGCCGGGCCCCACTCATGTGCCGGCGCATGTCCCCATGCGCCCGCGGGTCAGTGCCGCTTGCGCAGCCGTGCCAGGTTGTCGTAGCCGATCTTCGCGTGCTTCAGGGACTGTCCGAGGTCGGTGTCGCTGGGGGCGTTGTCCTGCTCGACCATCGGGTTGTGGTAGTTCTTCTGGCCGACCCGGCTGAAGAACGTCGTGTAGTCGATGACCCCCTCGCCGAACGGCACCATGTCGTAGCCCTCACCGCTGGTGTCGTTGCGTGTGCCGTCCTTGGCGTGGAACAGCGGGTAGCGCTTGTTGTGGGCGCGGACCAGGGCGGCGGGGTCGAAGACGTTCTCCTGCTCGGAGCCGTCGTGGGCGGTGTAGGTGTGGAACTTGTACTGGGCGACGTGCGCCCAGTAGATGTCCATCTCGAGCCACACGGTGCGCGGGTCGCTGACCTTGAGGAAGTACTCCAGCTTGCGGACACCGGAGCTGCGGGTCGGCCGGCCCTGCGCGTCGAGCGGTCCGCCGTCGAGCAGGAAGCCGTATGCGGCGTCGTGGTTGTGCGTGTAGAGCTTGAGGCCGGCCCGGTGCGCGATCTCGCCGAGTTCGTTCCACTTGTCGGCGGCGACGTCCCAGTCCGCCTTGTACGAGCTGCCGGTGGGGTCGCCGCCGGTGCCCATGTGGTCCATGCCGAGGATGTTGGCGATCTCGAGATGCTTCTTGAACGTGTCGAGGTCGGTCTGGCTGAGCGGCCACGAGGAGGGGATGAAGCCGTGGTTGCCCTGGGCCCGCAGACCGTATTCGTCGAGCCAGCGGCGCAGCAGCTTGGCACCGGCGACGTTCTCGAGGTCGGCGCCGCCCGGTGCGTTGGCGTGCTGGCCGTACCCGGCGAACTCGACCTGCTTGTAGCCGTAGCGGGCCAGTTCCTTGAACACCTCGCGGAAGCCGGACGGCAGGTCGCCGGCGAGCGGGTCGCGGCCGGTCGCGTCGCGCACGGTGTAGAGGATGATGCCGCGCTTGTCGTGCGGCACGAGGTCCTGGCCGTGGCCGTGGCCGTGCTCGTGCCCATGACCGTGGCCGTGGCCGTGGCCTGCCGTCTGCGACTGGGCGAAGGACGGTGCTGCGCCGAACACGGGCGCGGCGATGGCCCCCGCGGCGACGGCGGTGCAGGTGCTGAGGAAGCGGCGGCGGTTGATGCCGAGTCGGCTTCTGAGGGCCTCGTCGGCGGGGGTGTCGCGGAAGTCGGTCACGGGGTGCCTCTCTTCGATGTGCGGATCGAATGTCACTGGCGCGTTGTCGGTGACGTGTGCTTCACTCTCTGTAACTGCTCCTGGTCAGGAAGGGCTCGGGCCGAGGTGTGTCTCAGCCGAGTCCGGCCAGGTCGAGGAGCAGGGCTTTCACATCGGTGGCCGCGACGCGGCCGGGGAACGCATGGGGGGTGGAGCTGATGATGAGCGGACCGTCGTCGTCGCTCGCGGGGAGGCGGCCGTGGCTGCCGCGAAGAGGTGAGGGGTCGAGAGGCACGACCGCCATGCGGTAGCGCATGCCGATCTTCTTGCGGGCCAGCGCGCTCGCGGCCTTGACCTTGACGTAGGGGTCGAGGGGGTCCATGAACAGTTCGACCGGGTCGTAGCCGGGTTTGCGGTGGATCTCGACGAGCTGCGCGAAGTCGGGCGCGCGGTCGTCGTCGAGCCAGTAGTAGTACGTGAACCAGGCGTCGGGCTCCGCGACGGCGACGAGTTCGCCGGAGCGCGGGTGGTCGAGGTGATGGGCCTTCTTGCCCTCGTCGTCGAGGAGTTGCTCGATGCCGGGCAGGTCGGCGAGGGCGGCGCGGGTCGCGTCGAGGTCCTCGGGCCGGCGTACGTAGACGTGGGCGATCTGGTGGTCGGCGACCGCGAAGGCCCGGGACGCCATCGGGTCCAGGTACTCCATGCCGTCCTGGGTGTGCACCTCGAGCAGTCCTGCCCTGCGCAGCGCCCGGTTGATGTCGACCGGACGGTCGACACGGGTGATGCCGTACTCGGACAGGGCGACGACGGTGCGGCCGGCGGCCCGGGCGTCGGCGAGGAGCGGGGCGAGGGCCGTGTCGATCTCGGCGGCCGCCCGGTGGGAGCGTGGGTCGTCGGGGCCGAAGCGCTGGATGTCGTAGTCGAGATGAGGGAGGTAACACAGGGTCAGATCGGGGTCGCGTGTCTCCATGACGTGCCGGGTGGCGTCGATGATCCACTGGCTGGAGACGATGTCCGCGCCGGGTCCCCAGAAGTGGAAGAGCGGGAACGTGCCGAGCTTCTCGGTGAGTTCGTCGTGCAGAGCCGGGGGCCGGGTGTAGCAGTCGGGCTCCTTGCGCCCGTCGGCGTAGTAGACCGGCCGGGGGGTGACGGTGATGTCGGTGTCGGCTCCCATGGCGTACCACCAGCAGATGTTGGCGACGGTGTAGCCGGGGTGGGCGCGGCGGGCGGCGTCCCAGAGCTTGTCGCCGGAGACGAGACCGTTGTGCTGGCGCCAGAGCAGGACGTCGCCGAGTTCGCGGAAGTACCAGCCGTTGCCGACGATGCCGTGCTCGGAGGGCATCGTGCCGGTGAGGAACGTGGACTGGGCGGCGCACGTGACGGCGGGCAGCACGGTGCTGAGCGGGGCCTTGGTCCCGGAGCTCCCGAGCGCCTTGAGGTTCGGCATGTGGTCGAGGAGACGGGGGGTGAGGCCCACGACGTCGAGCACGAGCAGCGGGGTCGGCCGTGGCTGTGGGTCGGTCATGGCAGCTCCTTCAGGCCGAGGTGGGTCAGCAGGTCGCGGGCGAGGGTGAGTTCGGCGGCGATGCCGTCGGCGAGCTGGGTGCGGGCCCGGGGGCGCAGTTCGGCGGGCAGCGCCTGCCAGGTGTAGGTCTCGACCTCGAGGTGGTGGGTGCGCGGGTGCTCGCCGCCGACCAGACGGGTCAGTGTGTCCTGGAGGACGGGAAGCGTGGAGGTGAGGGGCGCGGCGGGGGCCGCGTGCAGGGGGACGTGGAAGTGGGCGCGCCAGGGTGCCGCGTCCGCGAGAGCGGCGCCGTTCAGTGCGGGGCCGAGGTCGTCGGTGCCGTGCAGGGCTCCGGCGGTGACGGTGCGGGTCTGGTGCAGGAAGCGGGGTTCGTCGAAGGCGGCGAGTGCCGCGCGTACTTCGGGGAGGCGGGGGTGTTCGGCATGCAGTGCGGCGGAGAGCTGGGTCTTGACGACAGGGACGTGGGCGGCGGCGAGGGCGGCGAGCGCGGTGGCGGGGTCCTCGAAGGAGGTGGCGAGGTGGCAGGTGTCGAGACAGAGGCCGATGCGGTCGGGGCGGCCGACGCGGGTGAGCGGCTCGATCGCGTCGGCGGTGGTCTCGACGGTGCAGCCGGGTTCGGGTTCCAGGCCGATCCTGATCGACTTCCCGGTGAGCTCGTGGAGCGCGTCGAGGCGTTCGGCGAGGGTGCCGAGAGCCGCCTCGGCCGTCGCTGCGCGCTGTGCGTCGTGGGCCGTGCGCCAGGCGAGCGGCAGGGTCGAGATGGTGCCATCGGCGACGTCGGAGGGCAGCAGGGCGGCGAGCAGCCGGGCCAGGTCGGCGGTGTGTGCGAGCCGCTCGGGGTCGGCCCAGTCGGGCTTGTAGACGCGGTACTTGACCTCTTCCGCGCCGAACCCTTCATAGGGGAAGCCGTTCAGGGTGACGACCTCGAGGCCGCGCCGGTCGAGCTCGGTGCGCAGGCCGCGCAGCGCCGCCGGGTCGGTGATGAGGGCGCGGGCGGCGTCCTTGGCGAGCCACAGGCCGATGCCGAGCCGGTCGCGGCCGAGCCGCCTGCGCACGGGCTCGCAGTGGTCGCGGAGCTGGGCGAGGACGCCGTCGAGGGTCTCCGCGGGGTGCACGTTGGTGCAGTACGCGAGGTGGACGGTCGAGCCGTCGGGGTGCCGGAAGCGCATGCGTCACGCCCCTCCGCGCAGGATGGAGTTGCCTTCGTGGGTCGCTTCGCGGGGTGCGGGGGCGTCGAGCTGGAGGCGTCCGCTGATGCCGTAGAAGTCGACGGGGTTGCGCCACAGGACGCGGTCGACGTCGTCGTCGGTGAAGCCCGCGGCGAGCATCGCGTCGGCCACCTTGCGGGTCTTCAGGGGATCGCTTCTGCCCCAGTCCGCGGCCGAGTTGACGAGGACCTTCTCCGGTCCGTAGGTCCGCAGGATCTCCACCATGCGGTCCTCGTCCATCTTGGTGTCGGGATAGACGGAGAATCCGAGCCAGCTGCCGGCGTCCTTGGCCTCCTTGACGGTGGTCTCGTTGAGGTGGTCGACCAGGACGTGCTCGACGGACAGCGCGGACTCCTCGACGACGTCGAGGGTGCGGCGCAGTCCGGCCAGCTTGTCACGGTGCGGGGTGTGCACGAGGGCGGGCAGTTCGTGGTCGGCTGCGAGTTGGAGCTGGGCGGCCAGGGCGGTGTCCTCGGCCGGGGTCATGGAGTCGTAGCCGATCTCGCCGACGGCGACGACGTTGTCCTTGACGAGGTAGCGCGGCAGGGCGTCCAGGACGGGGGTGCAGCGCGGGTCGTTGGCCTCCTTGGGGTTGAGCGCGATGGTGCAGTGGTGGGCGATGCCGTACTGGGCGGCGCGGAAGGGCTCCCAGCCGAGGAGGGCGTCGAAGTAGTCGTAGAACGAGGCGGGCGAGGTGCGCGGCTGGCCCAGCCAGAAGGCGGGTTCGACGAGGGCGCGGACGCCCGAGGCGTACATGGCCTGGTAGTCGTCGGTGGTGCGCGAGGTCATGTGGATGTGCGGGTCGAAGATGCGCATCAGGACTCCTTCGCCTCGGTGCCCGGTTCGTGGGGTGCGGGCTCGGTCAGAGCCAGGACGCGGTGCAGGTCCTCGGGGACGGACCGGCCTGCGGCGGTGCGTTCGTCGGCGAAGTCGCCCAGCATGCGGGCCAGTTCCTTGTCACCGTGGGCGCGCCGCCACAGCTCGGCGACGGCGTCCACGGGGACCCCGGTGAACAGGCACTTCAGGACGGCGTGGCGCCAGTGGTGGGCCGGCAGGTGCTCGGCGGCGTACGGCCCGACCGCCGCGGCGACCAGCCGGGTGTCGTTGGTGCGCAGCGCGTCCTCGACGAGCGGCAGGCCTTCGGGGCCGGGCACCAGGTGGGGCAGGGCGTACAGGACGGCCCGTCGTTCCGCGGCGGTGCCCTCGGCGTACAGCCGGTTCAGCGTGGTGGTGTCGGCGCGGGCGGCGTGCAGCAGGAGGACCCGGGTGGCGTCGGCGTTGTCCTGGCCGGTGCGGCGGCCGGCCTCGGCGAAGCGGGTCTCCCAGCCGGGCGGGTCCGTGTCCTCACGGCCGGCGGCGGTCGCGAGGGCCTGGTCGAGCCAGCTCCGGGCGGTCGCGGTGAGCACCTCGTCGAGGTGGGCTCGCAGGGCGGTGACGGTCTGCCGGTTCATGCGCTGCCTCCTCGTGCCGCGGCCTGGAGGAACGGGAGTGAGCGGGAGGCCAGTTCGGGGCCCGCGTGGGAGTGCCGGGGCAGTTCGACGACGACGAGACCCTGGTACGCGGTGTCCGCCAGGGCGTCGAGCACCGGGGGGAAGTCGATCTCGCCGTCGCCGAACGGCAGGTGTTCGTGCACGCCCCGTCGCATGTCCTCGATCTGGACGTGCCGCAGCCAGGGGGCCGCCGCACGGACGCAGTCGGCGGGTGATGCGGGCTCCAGGCACTGGCAGTGGCCGATGTCGAGGGTGAGGCCGAGCGCGTCGGGGCTGCCGAGGATCCCGCGCAGGTGGTGGAAGTCGTCGAGGGTGGAGAGGAGATGGCCGGGTTCGGGCTCGACGGCGAGGGGCACGCCGGCCCCGTCGGCGGCCTCCACGAGCGGTCCGAGTTCGTCGGCGAGCCGCTTCCAGGCAGTCTCCGGGTCGGTGCCCGGTGGCGTGATGCCGCTGAAGCAGTGCACGGCGTGGGCACCGAGGTCGGCGGCCACCTGGACGGCCCGCATCAGCAGCCGGGCCCGTGCCGCGCGGGCGTCCGGGTCGGGGTCGAGCAGAGAGGGGCCGTGCTTGCGGCGCGGATCGAGGACGTAGCGGGCGCCGGTCTCGACGGTGGCGGTGAGGCCGTGCCGGTCGAGCAGTCCGGCGATCTGCCGGGTGCGGGCCGCCAGGTCCGGGACGAGGGGGTCGAGGTGCATGTGGTCGAGGGTGAGGCCGACGCCGTCGTAGCCGAGGTCGGCGAGGAGGGCGAGGGCGTCGTCGAGGCGGAGGTCGGTGAGTCCGTTGGTGCCGTATCCCCAGCGCAGGGTCATGTGACGCTCACCTTCCTGGAGAAGCGGCGGGCGAGGGGGGCCAGTGCCGCGGTGGCGAGGGCGGTTCCCGGTGCGCCCGCGCGGGCGGCCAGGGCGGCCTGGAGCGGGATCATCGCGCGGATACCGGAGCCGACGGCGCGCTGGGTCAGGGGTGGTGACGGGTTGAGGACGGCATGGAGAAGGGGTCGGGCCGTGGTGTGCAGGTACGCGAGGGGACCCGGCAGGCCGAGGGCGGCTGCAGCGCCTCGGCCCGCCGGGAGTCTGATGAGCCGCGTGGCCAGGGCCGTGGTGAAGGCCAGGGCCGCGGCGGGGGCCAGGGGGCGGCCACCGGTGGTCTCGTTGCGGGACACGGCGGTGACGGCCACGGTGTGCCCGGCCAGGGACAGCGCCGCGGGCAGGGCGGCGGCGAGCGCGGCCGGAC
>NZ_WWIA01000342.1 GCF_009870065.1 Streptomyces sp. SID5785
AAGGACTCCAAGGACTCCAAGGACTCCAAGGACTCCAAGAAGGACGAGAAGGGCGCGAAGGCCGGGAAGGACTCCGAGGCGGCCGGTGACGACGACGGGACGTACATCGTCGGCGAGGACGACCAGAAGCCCGGTGACGCCCAGCCGCCGCTGATCGGCCCGGCCCCCGACACGGCCGCGCAGTACGCCGCTCTCCTGCACCAGGCCGACGCGGTCAAGCTGCGCACGGCCGACAAGGAGAAGAACCACGCCGGGCACCCCGACCGGCGCAGCGACGCCAAGCGCCTGGCCCAGCAGGGCGGCGCCCCCGGGGCGTACGCGCCGAAGGGCACGGCGGCCCCGCGCGGCGAGGCCTCCCCGGCCCGGGCCGCGGCCGGTCCGCTGGCCAAGGACGGCAAGCCGCTGACCCTGCGCTTCGTGGTCCCGGCCGGGGCCGGCTCGGAGCAGCTGCGCTCGGTCGCGGACCGCATCACGCAGATGCTCGGGAAGATCGGCGTGCGCACCGAGATCACCAAGGTCGCGGACGACAACTACTTCAAGGACCACATCGCGAACGGCCAGTACGACCTGGCGCTCTACTCGTGGCCGGCCTCGGCCTACCCGGCCACCGACGCCCGGCCGATCTACGCCAAGCCGGTCCCGGCCGCCGACGGCTCGCTCACCGTCGAGCAGAACTACACCCGGGTCGGCACCGACCACATCGACCAGCTCTTCGACGAGGCGGTCGGCGAGCTCGACGAGGGCGAGGAGAAGGCGCTGGTCAAGCAGGCGGACGCCCGGATCTGGGCAGCCGCAGGATCGATTCCGCTGTACCAGCGCCCGGAGCTGGTGGCGGCCCGCAAGGGTCTGGTGAACGCCGGCGCCTTCGGCTTCCAGGAGCCGGAGTACGAGGACATCGGCTACCTGAAGCCGGGTGTGAAGGCCTCGGCGCCCGCCTCCCCGCGGTCCTGATCGCCCGCCTCCCCCCGCGGTCCTGATCCGGGCCGGTTCGCGTCGCTCAGAGGATTCTCAGATCAGATCCAGCTCAAGTCTCTTGCCCGCCGGTGCTCCGGCGGGCAAGCTTGTGCACACCCATTGACCTGCGGATTCCCCCCGGTCCGGGGCTCGACCCCACACGCTTCACGAGCCCCGGAAGAGCCGCAACCCGTCAAGCCCCGTACCATGGGGTGAGGCCGTGGCGTGTCCAGCCCGGCAGGGCGCGCGTATCACTGAGGTACGCGCAGCCGTCCACTCACTCCGGGAGTACGCCGCAATATGGCCACGCGCCACGACATCCGAAACGTCGCCATCGTCGCTCACGTCGACCACGGCAAGACCACCATCGTCGACGCCATGCTCAAGCAGGCCGGCTCCTTCGCCGCGCACGCCGCCGAGTCCCTCGACGATCGCATGATGGACTCGAATGACCTGGAGCGTGAGAAGGGCATCACGATCCTCGCCAAGAACACGGCGGTCAAGTACCACCCGAAGGATGGCGGCGACGTCATCACGATCAACATCATCGACACCCCGGGCCACGCCGACTTCGGTGGCGAGGTCGAGCGCGGTCTGTCGATGGTCGACGCGGTGGTCCTGCTCGTGGACGCGTCCGAGGGCCCGCTCCCGCAGACCCGCTTCGTGCTGCGCAAGGCGCTCCAGCAGCGGCTGCCCGTCATCCTGTGCATCAACAAGACGGACCGCCCCGACTCGCGGATCGACGAGGTCGTCAACGAGACGTACGACCTCTTCCTCGACCTGGACGCCGACGAGGACCAGATCGAGTTCCCGATCGTCTACGCGTGCGGCCGTGACGGCGTCGCGTCGCTGACCAAGCCGGAGGACGGCACGGTCCCGGCGGACTCCACCAACCTGGAGCCGTTCTTCTCCACGATCCTGGAGCACGTCCCGGCGCCGACCTTCGACGACCAGGCCCCGCTCCAGGCGCACGTCACGAACCTGGACGCCGACAACTTCCTCGGCCGCATCGCGCTGCTCCGCGTCGAGCAGGGCGAGCTGCGCAAGGGCCAGACGGTCGCCTGGATCAAGCGCGACGGCACGATCTCCAACGTGCGCATCACCGAGCTCCTCATGACCGAGGCGCTCACCCGCAAGCCCGCCGAGGTGGCCGGCCCCGGTGACATCTGCGCCGTCGCCGGTATCCCCGACATCATGATCGGCGAGACGCTGGCCGACCCGGAGAACCCGATCGCGCTGCCGCTGATCACGGTCGACCAGCCGGCGATCTCCATGACCATCGGCACGAACACCTCGCCGCTCGTCGGCCGGGGCGGCACGGGCAAGGGCGCGGCCGCCAAGTCTGCCGTCAAGGACCGCAAGGTCACCGCCCGCCAGGTCAAGGACCGCCTCGACAAGGAGCTCGTCGGCAACGTCTCGCTCCGCGTCCTGGACACCGAGCGCCCCGACGCCTGGGAGGTGCAGGGCCGCGGTGAGCTGGCCCTGGCGATCCTGGTCGAGCAGATGCGCCGCGAGGGCTTCGAGCTGACCATCGGCAAGCCGCAGGTCGTCACCAAGGAGGTCGACGGCAAGGTCCACGAGCCCGTCGAGCGCCTCACGGTCGACGTGCCCGAGGAGCACATGGGCGCCGTCACGCAGCTCATGGGCGTCCGCAAGGGCCGCATGGACAACATGTCGAACCACGGCTCCGGCTGGGTCCGCATGGAGTTCGTCGTCCCGTCCCGCGGCCTGATCGGCTTCCGTACGGAGTTCCTGACGAACACCCGCGGTACGGGTATCGCGCACTCCATCCACGAGGGCCACGAGCCGTGGTTCGGCACGCTGACGACCCGGAACAACGGCTCGCTGGTCGCCGACCGCGCCGGCGCCGTCACCGGGTTCGCGATGACGAACCTCCAGGAGCGCGGCGTGCTGTTCACCGACCCCGGCACCGAGGTGTACGAGGGCATGATCGTCGGCGAGAACTCGCGCGCCGACGACATGGACGTGAACATCACCAAGGAGAAGAAGCTCACCAACATGCGCTCCGCCTCCGCCGACTCCTTCGAGGCGATCGTCCCGCCGCGCAAGCTGTCGCTCGAGCAGTCCCTCGAGTTCTGCCGCGACGACGAGTGCGTCGAGGTCACGCCCGAGGCCGTCCGCATCCGCAAGGTCGTCCTCGACCAGAAGGAGCGCGGCCGCTCCGCCTCGCGCGCCAAGCACAGCTGACGCACCCGGCTGACACACGGCCGAAGGGCCCGGCACCCCGCCGCGGGGTGCCGGGCCCTTCGTGCGCGCACGCAGGCGTGCGCACCGGACGGAACACGGGGTGGACGGAACGGGGCGGACGGAACGGGGCCGTCCGGCGGTAACTGCCGTGGGTTTGCCGCCCCTTGAAGTTCCCGGCGGTGTACGCCGGGGCCGCGCGGCCGCTACTCTGCGAAAGAGTGTCGCGCGTAGACCCCGGATTCCGTACCCGGTTCCTCACCGGGTTCCCGAGTCGGGGTACCCCCATGGGCAAGGCTGTGTGCCACCACCGTGGTACGCAACTCATTTTTCGCTCACCGGCGTCCGCTATCCGGACGCGACTGACCGATAGATATGTAACGCGTCCGTTTCGTGACCCTCTAGTCCGGATCGGTTTGTCCGGATTTTGGGAGAAGTACGCAGCAGGTGTGATCGAACCGAGACCAAATGGGTGTTGGTGACCGACACTCCATGGCTAATAGTTGACGCCGTAGAGCTCGGGTCAATGGGTCACGCGCAGTGGGGAGCGCCGACTCACGAGCACACTGGGGCGCTGGACGCGCCGGGGCGGGCAGGGGTGCCTGACCGGCGGGGGATGCGCCCTCTTTCGCAGTGAACAAGTGGACTCATGAGGAGGAACCCCATGCGTGGTGCCAAGAGCGCCAAGTGGGTGGCGGGCGCGGCGATCATCGCTCTGGCCGCGACCGCGTGCGGCGGCAGCGACAGTGACGGTGACAAGGGCAGCAAGGCTGCCGTCGACCCGAACGGCACGTTCTCCGTCGAGACGGGTGAGCCGCAGAACCCCCTGCAGCCCGCCAACACCATGGAGTCCAACGGCAGCATCGTGCTGAGCACGCTGTTCTCGCAGCTGGTGGACTACGACGCCAAGGGCAACATCACCATGGTGAACGCCCAGTCGGTGGACACCACGGACAACAAGACCTTCACGGTCAAGCTGAAGCCGGGCTGGAAGTTCCACGACAACACCCCGGTCACCGCCGAGTCGTACGTGAAGGCCTGGAACTGGGCCGCCAACCCGGCGAACAAGCAGACCAACAGCTTCTGGTTCTCGGACATCAAGGGCTACGACGACGTCGCGCCGGCCAAGGGCAAGGCGAAGACCGACAAGATGTCCGGCCTGAAGGTCGTCGACGACAACACCTTCACCATCGAGCTGTCGAAGGCGATGCCGTACTTCGTCTACAAGCTCGGCTACGAGGTCTTCTCGCCGCTGCCCGAGTCGTTCTACAAGGACCCGAAGGCCGCCGGTCAGAAGCCGGTCGGCAACGGTCCCTACAAGTTCGTCTCCTGGCAGCACAAGAAGGAGATCAAGGTCACCAAGTTCGACGGCTACACCGGCCCGAACAAGGCGAAGAACGGTGGTGTGACGTTCAAGAACTACACCAACCTGGAGACCGCCTACGACGACCTGAAGTCGGGCAACGTCGACGTGCTGCGTCAGCTCGCCCCGCGTGACCTCCCGGTCTACAAGCAGGACCTCGGCGACCGCGCCGTGGACCAGTCGTACTCCGCGATCCAGACGATCGCCGTGGCGTACTACACGAAGCAGTGGAAGGACATCGACCCCAAGGTCATCCAGGGTCTGTCGATGGCGATCGACCGCGACACCATCACCAAGACGGTCCTCCAGGGCACCCGTGAGCCGGCGACCGGCTGGGTCGCCAAGGGCGTCCTCGGCTACCAGCCGAACGCCGCGGGCGACGTCACCAAGTACGACCCGGCGAAGGCCAAGGCCCTCATCAAGGAGGGTGGCGGCGTCCCGGGCAACAAGATCTCCATCCAGTACAACGCGGACGGTGGTCACAAGGAGTGGGTGGACGCCGTCTGCGGCTCCATCAAGAAGGCCGTCGGCGTGACCTGCGTCGGCGACTCGAAGGCCGACTTCCAGGCGGACACCAACGCGCGTGACGCGAAGGAAGTCAAGTCGATGTACCGCTCCGGCTGGGTGCTCGACTACCCCTTCAACGCCAACTTCATCCGTGACCTGTTCGGCACCAAGTCGGACGGCAACCAGGGTGGCTTCTCCAACAAGAAGATCGACGACCTGATCTCCGACGCCGACAGCGCCAAGACGCTGGAGGACTCGGAGAAGAAGTACCAGGACGTCGAGAAGGAACTGGTCAACTACATGCCGACCATTCCGCTCTGGTACTACAAGGTCAACGCGGGCTACTCGGAGCGCGTCTCCGGCGTCAAGTACGCGCAGGACGGCGACCCGATCCTCGAGGGCGTCGAGGTCCACAAGTAGTAACCGCTGACAGCGCGCGTGACCGCTGCCTCCCGGCCGCATCCGGGGGCAGCGGTGCGTGCGGGCCGAATAATGGCCGGGGGGCCCTTTTCACTGTAGGTACGTCGCTTCGGTGTGCGTACGGCGAAAAGGGCCCCTGCTGCGATTGACATGGAGGCATGATGGGGCGCTACGTCGCACGACGACTGCTCCAGATGATCCCGGTGTTCATCGGGACGACTCTGCTGATTTTCCTCATGGTGTACGCCCTGCCCGGCGACCCCGTCCGGGGTCTGTTCGGCGACAAGGCGAGCAGCCCGCAGATCATTGCGCAGCTGCGCCATGAGTACGGGCTCGACCAGCCCGTGCTGGTCCAGTACTGGCACTACATGCGGGACATGATCCTGCACTTCGACTTCGGCACCCAGATCGCCTCGGGGCGCCCGGTGACCGACGTCCTCGGCGACGCCTTCCCGGTCACCATCCGGCTCGCGTCGCTCGCCTTCGCGATCGAAGCGACCCTCGGCATCATCCTCGGCATCGTGGCCGGACTGCGGGCGGGCAAGGCCGCCGACACCGCGGTGCTGTTCCTGACGCTGCTGCTGATCTCCGTGCCGGTGTTCGTGCTCGGCTTCATCTTCAAGCTGGTCTTCGCCGAGAACCTGCACTGGGCACAGACGAACGTCCAGGACTCCAACAGCTGGAGCCAGTTGGTGATGCCGGCCATCGTCCTGGCGGCGGCCTCGCTCGCCTACGTGGCACGGCTGACCCGTACGTCGGTGGCGGAGAACCTGCGCTCGGACTACATGCGCACCGCGGTGGCCAAGGGCCTGCCGCGCAAGCGCGTCATCGGCGTCCACCTGATGCGCAACTCGCTCATCCCCGTCGTCACCTTCCTCGGCACCGACCTCGGTGCGCTGATGGGCGGTGCCGTCGTGACGGAGGGCCTGTTCAACATCAAGGGTGTCGGTGGCCTCATCTACGAGTCGATCTCGCGCCGAGAGGGAACCACGCTGGTCGGCCTGGTGACGATTCTGGTCATCGTCTACCTCGTCACCAGCCTGATCGTCGACCTGCTCTACGCGGTCCTGGACCCGAGGATTCGCTATGTCTGATCTGACCAAGTCCGCGGAAGCGCCCGCGGCGGCCGCCGCCGGCGGGCCGCTGCCCACCCCGGAGAAGAAGCCGGGCAAGGAGAAGTCCCGCAGCCTGTGGAGCGACGCCTGGCGCGACCTCCGCTCCAACTGGGTCTTCATCGTCTCGGCGACGCTGATCGTGCTGCTCCTCGTGATCGTGGCCTTCCCCGGCCTGTTCTCGAGCACGGACCCGACGGCCCGCGACCTGTCCGGCCACTACCTGGCCAAGCCCGAGCTGGGGAAGGTCTTCTCCGACGGCTGGCTCGGCTACGACGCGCAGGGCCAGAGCGTCTACTCGCGCATGATCCACGGCACCCGGGCGTCGGTCCTGGTCGGCCTCGGCACGACCGTCGTCGTGACGCTCTTCGGCGGGATCATCGGCATGCTCGCCGGTTACTTCGGCGGCTGGCTGGACGCGGTGCTCTCCCGTCTCACCGACATGTTCATGGGTATCCCGTTCCTGCTCGGCGCGCTGGTCCTCCTGAACGCCTTCGAGGACCGCAGCATCCCGGTCGTCATCGGGGCCCTGTCCTTCCTCGGCTGGACGCAGACCGCCCGCGTCATGCGCGGTTCGGTCATCACCGTGAAGCAGGCGGACTACGTGCAGGCGGCCAAGGCGCTCGGCGCCGGGACCAACCGCATCCTGTTCAAGCACATCCTGCCCAACGCGATCGCGCCGGTGATCGTGGTCGCCACGATCTCGCTCGGTGTCTACATCTCGGCCGAGGCCACCCTGTCCTTCCTCGGACTCGGCCTCACCAGCGGCGTCTCCTGGGGCGCCGACATCTCGGCGGGCGGCAACTCGATCCGCGTGGCGCAGCACATCATCCTGTTCCCGTCGATCATGCTCAGCATCGCCGTCCTGTCGTTCATCATGCTCGGCGAAGCGGTGCGCAACGCCCTCGACCCGAAGACGCGCTGAGGGAGGCGTACGTGACCATCATCGACAACCCCGCGACGGTTCCGGCCCCGCGGTCCGACGACGACGGGCCGCTGCTCGAAGTCCGCGACCTGCACGTCGAGTTCCACACGCGCGACGGCATCGTCCGCGCCGTGAACGGCGTCAACTACAGCGTCAGCTCCGGCGAGACGCTGGCCGTGCTCGGCGAGTCCGGCTCCGGCAAGTCCGTGACCGCCCAGGCGATCATGGGCATCCTCGACATGCCGCCCGGGAAGATCCCGCAGGGCGAGATCCTCTTCCGCGGCCAGGACATGCTGAAGATGGCGCCCGAGGAGCGGCGCAAGCTGCGCGGCGCGAAGATCGCGATGATCTTCCAGGACGCGCTGTCCTCCCTCAACCCCGTGCTCTCGGTGGGCTACCAGCTCGGCGAGATGTTCCGGGTGCACCAAGGCCTGAGCAAGAAGGAAGCCAGGGCGAAGGCCATCGAGCTGATGGACCGGGTGAAGATCCCGGCCGCGGCGGCCCGCGTCAACGACTACCCGCACCAGTTCTCCGGCGGTATGCGCCAGCGCATCATGATCGCGATGGCGCTCGCCCTGGAGCCGGACCTGATCATCGCGGACGAGCCCACCACGGCGCTCGACGTGACGGTGCAGGCGCAGGTCATGGACCTGCTCGCGGAGCTCCAGCGCGAGTACAACATGGGCCTGATCCTCATCACGCACGACCTCGGTGTCGTCGCGGACGTCGCCGACAAGATCGCCGTGATGTACGCGGGCCGGATCGTCGAGCAGGCGCCGGTCCACGAGATCTACAAGCGGCCCGCGCACCCCTACACCAAGGG
>NZ_WWIA01000343.1 GCF_009870065.1 Streptomyces sp. SID5785
AGGGTGAGGGAGGGCTGGCCGAAGGTGCGGGCGAGCCGGGCGACGGGCTTGAGCCCGTCCAGGGACGTGGATCCGGCCGTCAGCCGGTCCCGGTGCACCAACTCGGGCGCCAGGTGCAGCATCTGGGCGGTCTCGGCCTCGCCGCTGTGTCCGTGGACCTCGCTGACGTCCATGCCCGCCACCACGGCCGAGGCGAGCGAGGTGACCGGGGACCAGGCGAACTGCACGTCGGGGCGCGCGACGAGCAGGTCCTGCGCGACGGTGGTGAGCGCCGCGTTGTTCCCGCCGTGCCCGGTCAGTACGAGGAACCGGCGCCAGCCGTGCCGGTGCAGACTGTCCACGTACTCGCGCACGACCGTGGCGAAGGTCGTGGTCGTCAGCGTCACGGTGCCGGCGAAGGCCATGTGGTGCGGCGACACCCCGACCGGGAGCGGGGGGCCGATGACGACGCGTCCGGCGAGCTGCGCGCCCACCAGATCCGCGATCCGCTCGGCCCGCACGGTGTCGGTCGCGATCGGCATGCCGGGACCGTGCTGTTCGTAGGCGCCCGCGGGGATGATGACGACGGGCGCCCGGTGCACCGCCTCCGCGGCCTCGTCGGTCGTCAACTCGGCCAGTCGCAGCGGCTTCCGGTGCTGCGGAGCGGACTCGGGCTGCCGGGACTCGGTCATCAGCGGCCACCGTCGCTCTCGTCGTGCGCGTCGCTGTCGGGGAAGTCCGCGGCGAGCACGGCGTCCCGGATGGCGCCGAGGTGGTCGCGGGTGATCTGCTCGGCCGCCCCGGGATCGCCGTCCCGGACGGCGTCGAGGATCTGCAGGTGCTCGGCGTGGTCGCGCTCGCGGTCGTTGTAGCGGTGCCGGATCTCGACCTGGTCGCGGGCGCGGACCTGGAGGAGCGCCTCGACGGTCTCCTTGAGCAGGGCGTTCCCGCTGGCCGTGGCGAGGGCGACGTGGAAGTGCACCGAGCGGCGCACCGACTCCTCCGGCGGGAACAGCGCGTTGGCCGCCGCGTACTCCAACTGCTCGACGGCGGCGGGCAGCCGGATCCGCGCCGCCTCGGCCGCGACGGCCGGCTCCACGACCAGACGCGCCTCGACCAGCTCGAGCACGGACTGCCGGGTGCTGCGCGGCCGGTGCGGATTGACGAGCAGCCGCCGCTCGATGCCCGGCCCCACGTACGTCCCCGACCCGTGCCGGAACTCGACGACCTGCATGGCCTCCAGGCGCCGCAGGGCCTCGCGCACGGTCGGCGTGGTCACCTCGAAGCGCCGGGCCAGCTCGCGCGAGGAGGCCAGGGCGTCACCGGGGGCGAGCCGCTCGGTACGGATGATCTCGACGATGTCGTCCGCGAGGCGTTCGGAGAGGGAGGGCTGATCCGCGTAACTCATAAAGTGAATAGATCACTTGATCTCTGCGGGTGTCAATGGCCGTGCACCACCCGGATCCCGGCCCGCGGATTCAGCCCTGCGCGTGCAGCCCTGCGCGTGCAGGACTACACGGTCAGCCCTCGGGGCGGAGCAGCCCGCGCTCGTACGCCCTCCTCAGGTGCTGCGGCACGCGGTACGTGACGCCGTCGACCGTGACGGGCACGAGCGCCGGAGCGGTCGCACGCCACCGGGCCCGCCGGTGACGGGTGTTGCTGCGGGACGTCCTGCGCTTGGGGACAGCCATGGATCAGGCCCTTCTCGGGAGTGTGGTGCGGTTCGGCGGGACAGGAGTGGCAGGGATCAGGCGACGGGGTCGAGCAGGGCGTCGAAGCCGGTGGGCCGGGGCAGCGCCGCGGGCCCTGACGCCAGTTCGGCGTCGGTCAGCAGGCAGGCCTCGAGCAGCGAGAGCAGTTCCGCCCGGTCGAGGCCGGGAGAGGTGAAGACGAGGTGCTGGCAGCGGTCCCCGTGCTCCGGGTGCCAGGCGAGCGCGGCCGCGGTGCGGCGCTCGGCCGGCATCATCTCCCAGGCCGCGTCCGGCAGTGCGGCCATCCAGGGCCCGGCGTTCTCCACGCACAGCGCGCCCCCGGCGGCGTCCCAGGCCAGCAGGGTGTCGGGCCGGTCCGCGAGCCAGAACCGGCCCCGGCTGCGGGCGGCGGCGCAGCACAGATCCTCCAGCGCCTCGAAGAGGCGACCGGCGTGGAACGGGCGGCGGCGCTCCCAGACGAGCGTGCCGACGCCCGACTCGTCGCAGTCGTGGGGCAGGCGGGCGCACGCCGGATGCTGCGCCGCCGCGGCCGCGCCCACGTCGAACCCGCCTCGCAGGACGACCGTGCCCAACCGGCCCGATCCCACCGGCACTCGGGTCGCGGTCGGATGCAACTGGCGCAGGAGCGCGAGGTCGTCGGCGTCGGCCCCGGGGCTGTCGGTGACCGCGAGGACGGGCGCGTACTCCAGCTGGCGCGCGAAGGTGTCGGCCACCGTGCGCCGGTCCGTGGCGGCCGCGGCGAGCCCCACCTCGGCGAGGTCGTCGCCGTTGGACAGGCACGGCAGGACCAGGGCGGGGTCGACGGCGGTCAGGACGTTGACCAGCCGGAAGCCGGCGTCACCGTGCGCGGCGACCACCTCGGCCATCGCGCGCGGCTCCACGGAGTCCCACAGCTCGACGACCGCGAGGCGGGTCAGCCCGGCATCCGCAAGCCGCTCCAGTTCGGGGACCAGGTCCTCGCGCAGGGCGCAGCAGGCGCAGTCGTTCACGAGGGGTGTCTCGCCCCGGGAGAGCTCGCCCGTGGCGTCGCGCACGCCGCGGTGCACGGTGCCGGCCGGGCCGGCGGACAGGTCGTGGTGCAGGGCGACGCTTCCCGGTACGTCGCGCAGGAGTTGTCCGACGGCGGCGCGGCGGGCGTCGGCGTGCAGCCCGGCGACGATCACCACGGGCATCGGCGCCTCGGGGCTCATCGCGGACCGCCGTCGGCGCGGGGCCCGGTGCGGGGCCCGGTGTGGAGTCCGGTGTGCATGGGTGTGCTCCTCGGCGTCGGGGGTGGAGGGCGGCCGGGTGCGGCCGTGGGGGTAGCATACGACAATGATATCCATTATCGGTAAGCCGATGAAGAGAAAGGCGGCACCCGTATGTCCGCTCACTGCCAGTTGACCGGCGCCCGGCCGGGCTTCGGCAAGAAGATCTCCCACTCGCACCGGCGCACGTCACGCCGGTTCGACCCGAACATCCAGAACAAGCGCTACTGGCTGCCCGGTGAGGGGCGTCACGTGCGGCTCCGGCTGAGCGCGCGGGCCGTGAAGACCGTGGACGTCATCGGCGTCGAGGCGGCGGTCGCCCGGATCCGGGCCCGCGGGGAGCGTGTCTGATGGCGAAGAAGAGCAAGATCGCGAAGAACGAGCAGCGCAAGCGCATCGTGGCGCGTCATGCCCGGCGCCGCGCGGAACTGAAGGCCGTCATCGCGTCCCCGGCCGCCACGGCGGAGGAGCGGACGAAGGCGCTGGCGGAACTCCGCCGCCAGCCGCGGGACGCGAGCGCGACCCGGGTGCGCAACCGTGACAGCGTGGACGGCCGGCCGCGCGGCCACCTGCGGAAGTTCGGCCTCTCGCGCGTGAGGGTGCGTCAGGAGGCGCATGCCGGTCATCTGCCCGGGGTGACCAAGTCCTCCTGGTAGAACGCGCGGTGGCGTGGGGCGGCACCAGGGTGACGCCCCACGCCGTGCGGGCGGGACGGCGTGCGTCCCGCACGGTCAGCGAGTGGTCGCGACCTCCGGGGCGAGCGAGTTGCCCGCGGGGATCCGGCCGCAGTCCGACGGCGGCGTCTTGCCCGCGAACCTGTCGCCCAGCCAGCTCAGGGCGGTCGGCGCCCACGGTACGGCCGCGCCGACGTGGCTGAGCAGGTTGTACTGCTGGTACTTGATGGACGTGTTGCCCTTGTCGCAGTACTGCCGCGCGAGCGTGCGCACGTCGCCGGCGACCATGACGCCGTCGCCCCGCCCGATGCCCGGCAGGTTGCTGAGGGTTCCCTCGAACACGCCGCCGTTGCCCTGGGCGATGTACCCGGGGGCCGTCGGGGTGGCGGCCGAGCCGAGGTTGAGCTTGTTCACGGCGTCCACGAAGGCCGGAACCGAGTTGGGGTCGGCGTACTGCGGCTTGACCAGCTTCTTCCACGTCAGGCCCGGGTACTGGCCCAGGACGTTGATGATCGAGGCGTGCTCGAGCTTCTTGAACACCTCTTCGCCGTAGCTGTTCAGGTAGGGCGCGAAGTCGATGTCGTAGGCGCGGGCGGCGCCGATGACGGCCATCGGGGCGACCCCGGCCCAGACCGAACTGCCGCTGATGTACTTGAGGTTGTGGGCCGGGTCGACGAGCAGGCCGCCCTCGGCGAAGCCGACCAGCCGCTTGTTCACGTCCGGTGCGTAGCTCGGGGCGAGAACGGCCGCCCAGTGCGTGGCGATGGCCCCGCCGGAGTAGCCCGCGAGCCCGAACCGGGTCCGGTCGTCGATCCCCGTCCCCGGGGCCCGGCTCGCGGCCCGGATCGAGTCCAGGGTGTTCGTCCCGTACTCGGGGCCCGCCGCGAAGTCCGCGCTCTGGCCCTGGCTGTCGGGGATGACGACGTTGTAGCCCGCGAGCAGCAGCGGCGCCAGGAGCAGCGACTCGCCGTTCGGGACCAGACCGCCGAGGGAGACGTCGCCGGCGATGGCGCGCGACGGGGAGTCCGCGGGGTTCAGCGAGTCGTAGAACGACTGGTACGAGACCGCCTTGGTCCCGTCCGCGCCCGGGCTGCGCACGATCGAGGTGACCCCCGCGGACGGACGGCCCTGCGCGTCCTCGGTGCGGAACAGCAGCTGCGTCGCCTTGACGGGGGTGGGGATGCCCAGCACGTGGTACTGCAGCGTGCGGGTCTTGAGCACGTCGCCCGGTGCGTACGAGGACAGCGGCTCGCTGCCGTCGTAGGTGTAGAACGAGTCGTCCGCCGCGACGCGCGACGCGGCCGCGGGTGCCGCCGCGGCCGTTGCCGCGGGCAGGGCGGTGACGGCCAGGACAGTGGCGACTGCGGTGGCCAGTGATCCGATTGCGGTGCGGTGCATGGTGTCCTCGGATTCGCCTCGTGGAGCGTGGGGGAAGCAGGGGTGTACCTGTCGGTAACAGCGCCGAAAGTTACCAACTGGTACAGCAATTGACCAGAGTTCTAACAAGCTTCCGCTCCTGGCGGGCCGCCGGACGATGCGGCCGGGCGGTGGGACGGCTCGGCCGCACGCGCCGGAACGATCACATCCGCTCGGGGGCCGGATCCACCGTCAGCGTGTGTGTGCCGGTCGCCGTGGGGCGGTCGGCGGTCAGGACGAGGCGGTGGATCCGCGGCCCCCATACGCGGACGAACGCAGGGTCGCTGAGCTGCACCGTCTCGACGGACGCGGTGAACGCCGCGGCGTCCCAGCCCAGGCGCAGTCCCCGTCCGGCCGACGGCGTGACGACCGCCGATCCGCCGCCCTCCGCGAGGACGACCTCGGCGCCGGCCAGGAGGTGCAGCGCCAGCGCGCCGGGTGGGGCCGGGCACTCCCAGGCGTCGATGATCTCGATCCGCCCGTCGGGAGCCGTGTCACGGTGGAGACGGAACGTGCGCCGCCAGTGCGTCAGCCCCGCCTCGGGCGGATAGGCCGCCGCGATGTCACCGGCCAGTTCGTCGAGCATGGCGTCGTGCCGGTGCGTGACGTCGGTGGCCCGGAACGCCGCGCCGGGCCGCTGGCCGTGCCCGTTCACGACGGGCAGGTTGTGGAACTCGCTGGTCATCGACCAGATTCCGTAGCGCTCGGGGCTGAAGGTCTCCCGGCGGTACGTGCCGACACCCGCGTCGACGATCAGCGGCCGGGCGTCGAGCGCGACGATGAAGCTGCCGACGTCGTTGTGGTTGTGGCTCTCGTCGTTGTGTCCGGCCTTCGCTGCCAGCAGCAGACCGCGCTCGGTGCCGGAGGTGGCGCGGGAGACGAGAACCTGGGTGTCGGGCAGCCACCTGTGCGCGGGGAGCGGGAAGTCCGCGGGCGCCGCCGACCGCCAGTCGGGGTCGAAGAGCGCGTCCGTGACGCGCCGCAGGTCGAACGGGCCGTCCGGTGCGGGGAGCGCGGCGTCGGCCGTTCCGCGCAGCGCGCGGGCGTGGGCACACACCTCGGGCTGGGCCGTGCGCCGGCCGTAGCGGTGCAGGAGCGCGGGCCACGTCTCGCGCGGACGCGCGGGGCCGTCCGCGAAGTTGACCGCCCAGCCCGCGCCGATCCATGTGGTCAGGGGGTACTGCGCGAGGGCCCGGACCAGGGGCAGGCCGAAGACGTCAGGACCCGTGCCGAGGAGCGACGTGAGCGTCTCCAGGCACTCGAACACGCTGGCCCCCGCGCGCCACCAGTAGTGCGGCCCCTCGTCGCAGCCGCCGTCCGCCGGCTGCGCCGCCAGGTAGGTGTCCAGGCCCTGGACGATGCGGTCGACGAGCGCGCACCGGACGGCGTCCGACTCCACCGTCAGCGCGGTGGCCAGCAGCAGCTCGGAGTGGATCCATGGATTCCAGTTGTTCAGCTTCGCGGTCGACCCGTCGTACCAGCCCCAGTCGTCGCGTTCCAGGTACGGGCGCAGGACCCGGGCGGAGACCTCGTGCCGCAGCCGTCGGCGCACCAACGGGTCGATCAGGTCGAGTTCGTCGCCCACGATCGCGTCGGTGAGCGCCAGGAGCACCGCCGTCATCGAGGCGCCGAGGTCCAGTGTGGGGTGCTCCGGGTCCGGCAGGAGCCCGGGAGCGCGGCCGTGCGAGCCGAGCACCCGGAAGTCGTGGGCCGGGAGCACCCAGCTGGTCTCCTCGCACAACGCCCAGACCCCGTCCAGGACGTCGTCCAGCAGACCGGCCCGCAGGTCCTGCGCAGCGCCCGGCAGGGCTCCCGCGGACACGGTGGCGAGGGCCACCGCGGGTACGGCGCGGCCCAGCCGTTCGCGCCGGGCGGCGGCCGGGCCCTGGTAGGCGGACCGGTCGCCGTCGCGGGCGAAGCGCGCGAACAGAGAGGCAGGGAGCGCCGGCCACGGCTGGCCCCGCGTCGCCGCGGCCGACCCGATGACGAGGTCGCGGGTCTCCGGGCCGACGGACGACCACGCGTCGGAGTCGGCGGCGGGCGGCACGGGACTCCACGCGCCGATCGCGGGCATGCGTGCGGCGACCAGGGCGGGCGGGAACAGGTCGGTGAGCCGGGAGGATCCGGGCATGCTGCAACTCCGGGGGAGAGGAGAGGTACCGAGGGGAGAAGTAGGGAGAGGCCGGTGGGCACGGGGCGCCGCGGGCAGGGGAGAGCGAGCCCCGGGGCACGCCGCGCGGGTGCCCCGGGAAGCGCGGGGACTCGGGCTCCTCAGCCGAGCAGCAGCGACCGGGGCTGCGCGGACAGCGTGCGGTCCAGGACCAGGGCCGCGGCGCCA
>NZ_WWIA01000344.1 GCF_009870065.1 Streptomyces sp. SID5785
ACGGCGGACCCGCGCACGGCGGACGGCACGCGATGAGGACAGCGAACCTGGCCGTCCTCTTCGTCATCGAGATGGCCGCCCTCGGCGCGGTCGGCGCCTACGGCTTCACCCGCGACGTCGCGACCCCCCTCGCCTGGCTCTACGGGCTGCTCGGCCTGGCGGTGATGATCACGGCATGGGCCCTGTTCGGCTCGCCGAAGGCCCGCTGGAAGACCCGCGGAGCCGCCCGCGTCGCCTTCGAACTGGTCTGGTTCGGGGCGGGAGTCGCCGCCCTCGCCCTGTCCGGTCAGTACGTCTGGGCGGCCGTCCTCGCCGTCGTCTGCGCCGTCGGCAAGTCCCTGGCGGTGGCCTGGGACCAGTGAGGTCTCACGGCGCGTCCCCGGCGCCGAGCAGGTCGAGGAAGTCGCCGAACGCGCCCGGCATGTCCACCCCGTCGGGGTCGAGCAGCCACTGGTACTGGAGCCCGTCCATCACGGCCACGAGCAGCGGCGCCGCCCGCTCCGGCGTGAGTCCGCCCGGCAGCCGGTCCCCGTACTCCGCGCGGAGCACCTCGCCCATCGACTCCCGCACCGCGTCGTAGCGGTGCGTGAAGAACTCCCGGGCCGGGTGCCCCTCGGAGACGGACTCGCCGAGCAGCGCCGAGAAGGTCTGCACGAGGCCCGGGCGCATCGCGTTGTACTCCACCAGCGAGCCCAGCAGGTCGAGCCGGAGCCGGTGCCCCGGCGGCACCGCGTCCCACTGGTCCCGCGCCTCCAGGACGGCGACGAGCAGCGCCTCCTTCGTGGGGAAGTGGTGCAGCAGCCCCTGCTGCGTCAGCCCCACCCGCTCGGCGACCGCCGCGAGGCTCGCCCCCCGGTACCCGCGCTCCGCGATCACCTCGAACGCCGCCCGCAGGATCTCGGCCCGGCGTCCCTCGCTCCTGGCGGTTCTGGTGCTGCTCATGTCAGTCACCGTACGGCACCACGGAGGCACCCCGAGGAAGGGAAAATCACGGAGGCATAACAAAACCTACCGATCAACAGGGAGGGGGTGCAGGATGGTCCCACCGAACCCCGAACGTGACCTCGAAGAGGAGGCGCCGGCATGGCGCACCAGGCGGACGTCCACAGTTCAGACGACGGCGAGCGGGCCCGTGAGCGGGTGGTCGAGGAGGCCCTCGGCAAGCTCGACCTCGACGACAAGGCCCGGCTGCTGTCCGGCCAGGACATGTGGTCCCTGCCGGCGCTGCCCGCGATCGGGCTGCGCTCGCTCGTGATGTCCGACGGCCCGATCGGCGTGCGCGGCACCCGCTGGACCGCCGACGACCCCTCCATCGCCCTGCCGTCGCCGACCGCGCTCGCCGCCACCTGGGACCCCGGCCTCGCCCACCGGGCCGGCGTGCTCCTCGCCCAGGAGGCCCGCCGCAAGGGCGTCCACGTGCTGCTCGCCCCGACGGTCAACCTGCACCGGTCCCCGCGCGGCGGCCGCCACTTCGAGGCCTACAGCGAGGACCCGTACCTGACCGGCGCCATCGGCACCGGCTACGTCCGCGGCGTCCAGTCCGGCGGCGTCGGCACCACCGTCAAGCACTTCGTCGCCAACGACGCGGAGACCGACCGCTTCACCGTCGACAACATCGTCTCGCCGCGTGCCCTGCGCGAGCTGTACTTGGCCCCCTTCGAGGCCATCGTCGAGAACGCGCACCCGTGGGGCATCATGACCGCCTACAACACGGTCAACGGCACGACGATGACCGAGCACCGCCACCTCGTGAACGAGGTGCTGCGCGGCGAGTGGGGCTTCGACGGGTTCAACGTGTCGGACTGGATGGCCGCCCGCTCCACCACCGGCGACATCACGGGCGGCCTCGACGTCGCGATGCCCGGGCCGCGCACCGTGTACGGGCCGCCGCTCGCCGCCGCCGTCCGGGCCGGCGAGGTGGAGGAGTCCGAGGTCGACGCGGCCGTGCGCAACGTCCTGCGGCTCGCCGCCCGCGTCGGCGCCCTCGACGGCGCCGAGCCCGTCGTCACCGCGCCGCCCGCCCCCGTCGACGGGGCCGCGCTGGCCCGCGAGATCGCCCGCCGCGCCTTCGTCCTCGTGCGCAACTCCGGCGTCCTGCCGCTGCGTCCGGACGCCCGTATCGCCCTCGTCGGCGCCGCCGCCCGCGACGCCCGCGTCCTCGGCGGCGGCTCCGCCACCGTCTTCCCCGCCCACGTCGTCTCCCCGCTCGACGGCCTGCGCGCCGCCGCGCCGCACGTGACCTACGCGGTCGGCGCCGACCCGGCCGGTGAACTCGCCCCGGCGGACCAGGGGTTCACCCTGCGAGCGGTGTGCCGGGACGCCGCCGGCACCGTCCTCGGCGAGGGCTCCCTGCCCAACGGGCAGGTGCAGTGGATGGGCGACGACCTGCCCGCCGGAGTCACCCACGAGACGCTGCGCAGCATCGAGATCAAGGGCACCTTCACCCCGCGCGAGAGCGGCGAGCACACCTTCGGCACCCGCGGCCTCGGCGGCTTCACGCTCACCGTCGACGGCACCGTCGTCTACGACGGCGTCCAGCAGATGGGCGACGAGTCCGACCCGTTCGGCTCGTTCTTCGGCGCCCCGCAGGAGCGCGCCCGGGTCACCCTCACCGCGGGCGAGCCCGTCGAGGTGTCCCTGCTGCACCCGCTCGACCCGGACTTCGAGGCCCCGCTGCCCGCCGTCGTGTTCAGCTTCCTGCACCTCGGCCCGCGCCGGGACCCCGACGAGCTGATCGCCGAGGCGGCGGCCGCGGCCCGCGACGCCGAGGTGGCCGTCGTCGTGGTCGCCACCACCGAGAGCGTCGAGTCCGAGGGCTTCGACCGCCCCGACCTGCGGCTGCCGGGCCGCCAGGACGACCTGGTGCGCGCCGTCGCCGCGGCCAACCCGCGCACGGTCGTGGTCGTCAACTCCGGCTCCCCGGTGGAGCTGCCGTGGCGGGACGAGGTCGCCGCCGTGCTGCTCAGCTGGTTCCCCGGCCAGGAGGGCGGCGCCGCCCTCGCCGACGTCCTGCTCGGCGCCGAGGAGCCCGGCGGCCGGCTCCCCACCACCTGGGGCGCCCTCGCCGACGCCCCCGTCACCGAGGTCACCCCGGCCGGCGGCCGACTCGTCTACGAGGAGGACGTGTTCATCGGCTACCGCGCCTGGGACCGGGCCGGTGCCACCCCGTCCTACCCCTTCGGCCACGGCCTGGGCTACACGACATGGGAGTACGAGTCGATCGAGGTCACGGGCCGCACCGCCACCGTGCGGGTCCGCAACACGGGCGGGCGCACGGGCCGCGAGACCGTCCAGCTCTACCTGGCGCCGGCCGAGCCCGGCACGGACCGCCCCACCCGGACCCTGGCCGGCTTCGCGAGCGTGACCGCGGCCCCCGGCGAGAGCACCGAGGCGGTCGTCGAACTCCCGCGCCGCGCCTTCGAGACGTGGGACGAGGCGGGCGGCGGCTGGACGCTGCGGGCGGGCGCCCACACGCTCACCGCGGGCCGCTCGCTCACCGACGGCCGGGTCTCCACGACCCTGACCGTCTGACCCGGCCCGACCCGACCCGGCCCGATCCGGCCCGATCCGGCCCGACCTGACCGGGCCGGCCTTCTAGACCGCGCCGAACCCGTACACCGTCCGCGACCGGAACGTCTCGCCCGGCCGCAGCACGGTGGACGGGAACTCCGGCCGGTTCGGGGAGTCGGGGAAGTGCTGGGTCTCCAGCGCGATCCCGTCCCCCGGCGCGAACGGCAGCTCCGGGTCGAAGTGGTCCGCCGTGTAGAGCTGCACCCCCGGCTCGGTCGTCGCGACGCTCAGCGTGCGGCCCGACGCCGGGTCGTGCAGCGCGGCGACCTCCACCGCGGCGGCCGTCACGCCCTTGTCCAGCACGTAGTTGTGGTCGTAGCCGGGCCCGGCCTTGCGCGGCTGCCGGAAGTCGAAGCGGGTCCCCGCCACCTCGGGCAGCGCGCCCGTGGGCACCAGGTCGCCGTCCACCTCGGTCACCCGCGACGCGTCGACCCGCACCTCGTGCCCGGCCGCGCTCCCGGCGCCGCGGCCGCTCAGGTTCCAGTAGGTGTGATTGGTCAGGTTCACCACCGTCGGCGCGTCCGTGACCGCCTCGTAGCTGATGCTGAGCGCGCCGCCCGGCTCCAGCGCGTAGGTCGCCACGACCTCCAGGCGGCCCGGGAAGCCCTCCTCGCCGTCCGGCGACACCCGGCTCAGCCGCAGCGCGTGCGGCCCCGCGGCCTGCGCCGCCCACACCCGCTTGTCGAAGCCGAGCGCACCGCCGTGCAGCGCGTTCGTCCCGTTGTTCCGGGCCAGGGAGTACGCCTGCCCGTCGAGCGGGAAACCGCCCTGCGCGATCCTGTTCGCGTAGCGGCCCACCAGCGCCCCGAAGTACGGCCCCGGGTGCGTCAGATACCCGTCCAGGTCCTCGAACCCGAGCACCACGTCGGCCACGGCCCCGTCCCGGTCGGGCACCTCGACGGACTGCACGATCCCGCCGTAGGTGAGGACGCGGACCCGGACGCCGTCCCGCTCCAGGGTCCAGCGGTGGACCTCGGTGCGTTCCGCCGCGTGGTCGCCGCTGTGGGAAAGTGTGCCGAAAAGTTCGCTGCGCATGAGCGAGACCCTACGCCGGGCCCCGCGCGGTCACGCCCCGGGCTCCTTCGAGGTCACCCCGCGGTAGGCCAGTGCCGCGAGCCGCGCCTGTCCGTCGCGGCTCGGGTGGAACCAGTCCCAGTGGCTCAACTGCCGCTCCCCGAACCGGTACCCGAAGACCGCGCCCCCGTCGTAGCGGCACCGGTCGTCCTTCGCGCAGACGTCCGCGAGCACCTTGTTGTACGCCTTCACCCGCTCCTGCACCCGGTCCCTGCGGGCGCCCGCCGCCGCGTCGAACGCGTCCGGATCGGCCAGCATCGATGAGCAGATCCCCAGCTTCCACACCGTCTTGCCGAGCGCGCTGCCCCGCCCCTCGGACCACAGCCGCTTCAGGTCCGGCACGCTCATCACGTACACCTGCGCCTTCGGCGCCGCCGCGCGCAGCCTGCGCAGCGACTCCTCGAAGTCCGAGCGGAACGTGTCCACCGGGGTCATCGACGTCGCGGTCGGCCGGCACGCGTCGTTGGAGCCCGCCATCACCGTCACCAGCTCCGGCCGGTGAGCGCCCGCCCGCGCCATCTGCCCCGGCAGGTCCTCCATCCGGGCCCCGGTCCGCGCGTAGTTCCAACTGTGCGTCCGGGCCCGGCTCGTGCCGAGCAGCCGGACGGCGAGGCTGCGCACGTCCGCGTCCGTGCCCGTCGCCCACGACACCTCGGGGCAGTCGGAGAGCACGCTGCACGCGTCGAACCCGCGCGTGATCGAGTCGCCGACCGCCGCGACCGAGTCCGGGCTCGTGTCCCAGGCGGGCGTGGGCGAGGGGGACGGGGAGGAACGGCCGCCGCGGGAGCCCGCCGACTCGTCGCCGGAGCCCGAGCAGGCGGTGAGCGCGCAGACCCCGAGCACGGCCGCCGTCACACCGGCGAGGACCCTGGCGGAGAACGACCGGTGACTCCGCGCCCGCATCCCTGGTCCTCTCGCTCGCCGTCGCCGCCCGCACACCCGTACCGCACACCTGTACCGCACACCCGTACTGCTCCGTCTGACGCCGTACGCGGGGCCGGGGTTGCGCCCCGCCGGGTGAAAGGTCGGTGTTTGTGCGCCCCGGGACCGACAGTACGACACACTCCTTGCATCGCTGCGCGATAGCCTCGGCCCCGGGGTCCCCGGTCGACCCGGTGAGATCTCGCTGTACCGGTTCCGCTAAATTACAACACGTCAGATGTGTCCCTTTTTGTCAGAGCCTTTTCGGTCTCTTCGATCCGGCCGACACGGGAGGTCCCGGTGACGACACGTGGAGTTCTCTACGTGCACTCCGCGCCACGCGCGCTGTGCCCGCATGTCGAGTGGGCGGTCGGGGGCGTGCTCGGTGCGCGCGTCGGCCTGGACTGGATCAGGCAGCCCGCGGCGCCCGGCACCTGGAGATCTGAGTTCTCCTGGCGGGGCCAGGCCGGCACCGCCGCCAAGCTCGCCTCCGCGCTGCGCGGCTGGCAGCTGCTGCGCTTCGAGGTCACGGCCGAGCCCTGCGCCGCCGCCGAGGGCGAGCGCTACAGCGCCACCCCCGAGCTCGGCATCTTCCACGCCGTCACCGGTGTGCACGGCGACATCCTGATCCCGGAGGACCGGCTGCGCGCCGCCCTGACCCGCTCGCAGGGCGGCGAGAGCGACCTGGAGTCCGAGATCGCCCGGCTGCTCGGCAAGCCCTGGGACGACGAGCTGGAGTCCTTCCGCTACGCGGGTGAGGGCGCCCCCGTGCGATGGCTCCACCAGGTGGTGTGAGGACCGAGGGCGACCGCGGACGACCGCGGACGACGGAAGAAGGGGCCCGCCGGGATCAGATCCCGGCGGGCCCCTTCTCGGTACCGCGGCGTGCTACGGCGCGTCAGACGGACCGGAACGCCAGCACGACGTTGTGTCCGCCGAAGCCGAACGAGTCGTTCAGCGCGGCGATGCGGCCCTCGACGGGCAGCTTGCGGGCCTCGCCGCGGACGATGTCCGCGGCGGCCTCGGCCTCCGGGTCGAGGTTCTCCACGTTGATGGTCGGCGGGGCGACCCGGTGGTACAGCGCGAGGATCGACGCGACCGACTCGATACCGCCTGCACCGCCGAGCAGGTGACCGGTCATCGACTTCGTCGCGGAGACGGCGAAGTGGTCCGTGTCGTCGCCGAACACCTTGCGCAGCGCCTTCAGCTCGGCCACGTCACCGGCCGGCGTCGACGTCGCGTGCGCGTTGACGTGCACGATCTCGGCCGGGTCCAGGTCGGAGCCGTCCAGCAGGTTCTGCAGGGCCTGCGCGATGCCGCGGCCCTCGGGCTCCGGCTGCACGATGTCGTGGCTGTCGGCGGAGATGCCCTGGCCGACGGCCTCCGCGTAGACGCGGGCGCCGCGCGCGGCGGCGTGCTCGGCGGACTCCAGGACGATGACACCGGCGCCCTCGCCGAGGACGAAGCCGTCCCGGGCGGTGTCGTAGGGGCGCGAGGCACCCTGCGGGTCGTCGTTGTTCTTGGACATCGCCATCATGTTGCCGAAGGCGGCGATGGGCAGCGGGTGGATGGCCGCCTCGGTGCCGCCGCAGACGACGACGTCGGCGCGGCCGGTGCGGATCATCTCGATGCCGTACCCGATGGCCTCGGCGCCCGACGCGCAGGCGGAGACGGGGGTGTGCACACCCGCGCGGGCGTTCACGGCGAGGCCCACGTTGGCCGACGGGCCGTTGGGCATCAGCATCGGCACGGTGTGCGGGGAGACGCGGCGGACGCCCTTCTCCTTCAGCACGTCGTACTGGTCGAGGAGCGTGGTCACGCCGCCGATGCCGGACGCGATGACGGCGCCGAGCCGGTCGGGGTCGATGCTCGCGTCCTCGCCCGCCTTGTCGGTGAAGCCGGCGTCGGCCCACGCCTCACGGGCGGCGATCAGCGCGAACTGCGCGGAGCGGTCCAGCTTGCGGGCCTGCGGGCGGGGGATGACCTCGCCCGGCTCCACGGCCACGGGGGCCGCGATGCGGACCGCCTGCTCGGCGGCCCACTCCTGTTCGAGGGGCTTGACGCCGGAACGTCCGGCGACCAGGCCCTCCCAGGTGGACGTCGCGTCGCCACCCAGCGGTGTGGTTGCGCCGATACCGGTGACGACCACGGTGCGATTGGTCGAGCTCACAGGAATTCTTTCTCCAACGGATGCGAGGGATTCAGCGGCGCCACCGCCGGGTGGCGGAGCGACTGACCTACTGGTCCGAGCGGGTGGCTCAGGCCTGGTGGTCGAGGATGTACTTCGTGGCGTCGCCGACGGTCTTGAGGTTCTTGACGTCGTCGTCGGGGATCTTGACGTCGAAGCGCTCTTCGGCGGCGACGACGACCTCGACCATGGACAGCGAGTCGACGTCCAGGTCGTCGGTGAAGGACTTGTCCAGCTGGACGTCCTCGGTGGGGATCCCGGCGATCTCGTTCACGATCTCGGCGAGACCCGCGACGATCTCTTCCTGAGTGGCGGCCATGATGGCGCTCCTTCGGTGTGTATCCAGAGGGTGTGGGCGGCAGCCCGTGCGGACCGGGTGATCCGTACGCGATGCCTAGGGGAGGGTAACGAC
>NZ_WWIA01000345.1 GCF_009870065.1 Streptomyces sp. SID5785
GGGAACGCGGCCCGTGCGGGCGTGCCCACCGGGTACGCCCCGAGCAGTCGGCGGTGGGAGGCGTTGGCGTACGCGATGCGGTGACCGGGACCGAAGGTGACGAGGACGGCCATGGGCACGTCGTCGAAGATCTCCGAGCCGAAGGACTCGGCAGGCTCGTCCTGGGTCATGCGCACCACCGACGCTTCTGGTCATCAGCCCCGGGAAGATCGTATCCCGCTGTCCCCGCGCCGCACGCTGTCCGGGATCCGCGCGGGCCGGTGTTTGCCGGTCCGGCAACTTCCTGTGCGTTCCGGCCCCCGTCCGCGCACCATCGGCAGAGCGTCCGTCCGTCGGGAGCAGGCCCCGGGGGACGGTGACGCGGACACGACCAGGAGCTCAGGAGGAACCGGTGTCGGGACACCACGCGCACAGTGAGCAGGACGAGAAGGCGGCCGCCGCGATGTTCGAGCCGGAGGGCTGGGACGAGCGGTACGCGGGACAGGAGCGTTTCTGGAGCGGCAAGCCCAACCCGCAGCTGGTCGCCGCCGTCGACGCGCTCGCGCCGGGCACCGCACTCGACGTCGGCTGCGGCGAGGGCGGCGACGTCGTGTGGCTCGCCGGTCAGGGCTGGCGGGTGACGGGCGCGGACTTCTCGGCCGAGGGACTGGCCCGCGCGGCCCGCCACGCCGAGCAGGCCGGGGTCGCCGACCGGGTGGACTGGTGGCAGGTCGATGCGCGGTCCTTCGCGGCGGGCACTCGTGCCTACGACCTGGTCACCAGCCACTACCTGCACGCGCCCGACGGAGGCATGGCGGACGTGACCCGCCGCCTCGCCACGGCGGTCGCCCCGGGCGGGCTGCTCCTGGTCGTGGGACACGCGCCGTCGCACGAGTTCACGCAGCTGTCCGAGAGCCACCGCAAGGCGATGTTCCTGGCGGCGGAGATCCTCCCGGCGCTGCCCGACGGGTTCGAGCCCGTCGTCGTGGAGCAGCGCACCCGCACGCTCCAGCGGGACACCGGACCCGTGGAGGCCGAGGACTCGGTGCTGCTGGCCCGCCGCACGAGCGGCGACTGAGCCCGGTCGGCAGGACACGGAGAAGCGGCTGCCCCGGTGAGGCAGCCGCTTCTTCCTGAGCGCTCTCAGCCGAGGCCGAGCGTGAACACGTGCAGGTCCGCGTCCTCGGGCAGGGTGACGGACTTGATGTGCTTGCCGTCCGGCACCTGGAACGGCTCGGTGGCGAAGACGTACGCCGGATCGCCCTTCCCGCCGGGTGAGTTGCGGTGATCGGTGCGCGCCACGACGGTGTTGCCGAACACCGGGTCGCTGCCGCCGCCCGGCGCCGTCCAGTCGCCGAACGAGAGATCCGCCTCGCCCGTGCTCCCGTCCGTGAACGTCACCGTGGCGGTGGCCTTGTGGTCGCCGTTCGTCGCGGTGCCCACGAAGACCAGACGCTCCGCATCCCGTGCGTCGGCGGCGACGTCCAGGGTCTGTCCGTGCGCGGTGACGTGGTCGGGCCGCGCCGCGGGCACCGCGGGCCACACGAAGTCGGTGCCGGACGCCTTGTGCTCCGCACCGGCCTCGAGCCCGGCGGCGGCCAGCGCCTGACGCGAGTAGCTGTTCCCGGCGCCGTCGAGATCGGCGCCGGCCGGCCGCGCGTCGTCCGAGATGCCCGCGCCCGTGTACGCGCCGCCGAGCGCCGCGGCGACGCTGCCGTCGGCCGCCACCAGGACGATCGCGGTGCGCCGCACGGGATCGCCGGTGCGCCCGCGGATCGTGAGGGGCAGCTCGTGGTACCCCGGGGCCGCCCCGTCCGAGGCCTTCACCGTCAGGGAGGCGGTGCCGGCTCCGGTCGCGGCCGACAGGGCGAACGTGCCGGTGCCGGAGACCGTCAGGCCCGGCGGCGCCTTCGCGGACACGGTGAGCGTCCGGTCGTGACCGGCGAGGCGCTGCGCGTGGACCGTCAGGCGGGCGCCGTCGCCCCCGGGCGCCGCGACGGCCTCGTTCGGGGTCGCGTAGGCGAGGACGTCCTGCTCCCCGGTCCGGTACGACGGCGGCGCCGCCGCGGCCGACGTCGCCCAGGAGGTGTCCGGCTCGGCGGACAGCTCGAAGTCGAGGCGGCCGCCGTGCGCGGCCACGGACTGCGGCAGGTACGTGCGTTCCCGGTCGCGGCCGTCCAGCCGGAGCCGGTGGACGTACGGGGTGTCCGCCGACGCCGCGGGCGCGTGGACGTCCAGGTCCGGCCCCTTGCCCGGCAGGTCGAGCACCACGCGCGGGAACAGCGGGCTGTGCACCTGGAGGTCGGGGGTGCCCGGAGCCGACGGGTAGAGACCGATCGCGGCCCACACGTACCAGGAGGACTGGGCCCCCAGGTCGTCGTTGCCCGGCTCGCCGTCCGGGGTGGCGCTGAAGAGGCTGGTGGCGATCTTGCGCACGTACTCCTGGGTCTTCCAGGGCTGTCCGAGGTGGTTGTACACCCACGGCACACCGAAGTTCACCTCGTTGCCCGCCCACATGTACGGCTCGTTCGGGCCGGCGTTGAGCTTGGTGAAGAAGGTGTCGAGGCGCTTCGAGGTGGCGTCACGGCCGCCCATCGCCTGGATCAGGCCCGCGGTGTTCTGCGGCACCAGCCAGTTGTACTGCGCGGCGTTGCCCTCGTCGAAGCCGTCCTGGCCGAACGTGCCCTCCGCGGGCGGCTGGTAGCCGGGACCGTCCGGGAACCGGCCGTCCGCCCCCCGCGGGGACAGGTAGCCGGTGGCCGGGTTCAGGATGTTCTGCCAGTTCTGGCCGCGGGCCGTGAAGGTCCGCGCGGTGTCCTTGTCCCCGGCGGCCTGCGCCAGCTGGGCGATGGCGAAGTCGTCGACGGCCCACTCGAGCGTCACCGAGGCCCCGACCCGCGAGTGGTCGCCGCGCACCTCGCTGTTGTCGGCGTACCCGTGCTCCATGTAGCTCTCGATCCCCGGCCGCTCCTGGTACGCGCCGGGCGTGTGGTCCACCGACGTGGCGCCCTTGACCAGGTACTTGAGTGCGGTCTTGAGGTCGAAGTCCCGTGCGCCGAAGGCGTAGAGGTTCGCGATCAAGGGGACCGAGTTGTCGCCGGTCATCTGGCCCGTGTAGTCGTTCGCGACCGGCCAGCGGGGCCACCAGCCGCCCTGCTCCGCGTCGTTGACGAGCGACTGCGCCATGTTGCTCGCCTGCTTCGGGAAGAGCATGGCCTGGAGCGGGGCGAGCGTGCGGTAGGTGTCCCAGTCCGAGAAGTTGGCGTACTGGGTCCGGCCTTCGGGCAGGGTGCGGATCTTGTCGTCGAAGCCGATGTACCGGCCGTCGGCGTCGTCGAACGTGTTCGGGTGCATCAGGGAGTGGTAGAGGAACGTGTAGAACATGGTGCGCTCGTCCCGCGTGCCGCCCCCGATCCGGATCTTGCGCAGCGCGTCCGTCCACTGGTCCCGCGTCCGCTCGCGCAGCCCGTCGAGATCCCATCCCGGCACCTCCGAGGCCATGTTGGCCCGGGCGCCGGCGACGGAGACGTACGACATCGCGACCTTCGCGTGCACCGTCCGGTCCGTGGACGCGTCGAACGTCAGGTAGGCGCCTGCCTTCGGCGCGTCCGCCGCGTCGGAGCCCGCGCTCACCTGCTTGCCGTCCCAGGTGCCGTGCGCCGTGAAGGGGCGGTCGAAGGTGATCGCGTAGTGGACCGTGTACCGGTTGCCCTTGCCGCAGAAGTTGCCGGTGGTCGCCGATCCGGTGACCTCGCGGTCGCCGGTGATCTTCAGGTCGGCCTGCTGGTCGCCCGCCATGCTGCCGCCGCCCTTGACCAGGACCTGCGCCGCGTCGCCGGTCCCGGCGGGGAAGGTGAACGCGGCGAGGCCGGTGCGGGTCGTGGCGGTCAGCTCGGTGCGGACCCCGTGTCCCTCCTCCCCGGTCGTGACCGCGTAGTAGCCGGCGGACGCCTTCTCGCCGGTGTGCGAGAACGGCTCGGTGCGGTCCCAGGGCGCGGAGCCGACGTCTCCCGCGACCGGCAGCAGGGGCACGTCGCCGAACGCGGTGCAGCCGACCGAGGCGTGGTTGAGGCTGAAGCCCTTGATCTTGTCGCTGTGGTACTGGTACCCGGCGTACGAGCCCTCGGTGTCGGGCGAGAACTGCATCATGCCGAACGGGGCGGACGGACCGGGGAAGTTGTTGATCTCCCCGACGGACTCGCCGCCCTTGCCGGTCCCGACGAGGGGATCGACGTAGTCGGCGGGGTCGTCGACCAGGGCGGCGGTCCGGCTCCCCTGTGACAACGTTGTCGGAGTAGCGGCGGCCGCTGCCCCTCCTGATCCCGCGATCATCGCGGCCGTGACGGCGGCCGTCACGGCCCACTGCACTCTGCGGCGTCTCACTCGCAACTCCCGTACAACAGAGGTTCTTCGGCCACCACACGTTCGGTCATGCCCGACCCCCGGTCAAGAGGCGTGCAGCGGTGAGCCGGTGGCCGGCCGCGGCCGGCCACCGGCTCACCTCAGTGAGCGGGCAGCGGCTCTGCCGTCATGCCGGCGTGCAGGCGCCTGCGGTGATCCACCTCCCGCACCGCCCCCGTCAGGCTCACCCGGGCGGTGAGCAGGGTGCGGGTGCTGGACGCGGCGAGCCGCAGCTCGAGGTCGCCGGGCTCCACGATCCGGCGGCCCCCGCGGCCGGTGAACGAGGCGAGATCGGCCGGTACATGAGCGCGGACCCGCACGGCCTCGCCGGGTGCCAGCTCGTCGAGGCGCAGATACGCGACCAGGCGCTGGACGGGCTGGACCACCGAGGCGACCGGGTCGTGCAGATAGATCTGGACGATCTCGGTGCCGGGGCGCGCACCCGTGTTGCGCACGGTGCAGGCGATCTCGAACGCGCCGTCCGTCGCCGCGGACCGGCCGGAGCCCTCGAGGTCGCTCCACTCGAAGGATGTGTACGACAGAC
>NZ_WWIA01000346.1 GCF_009870065.1 Streptomyces sp. SID5785
GGGCGGGCGCGGCGGGCGGACCCGGCCGACCCCGGCCGTCGTGGTGCTCGCGCTGCTCCTGGTGGCCGGGCTCGGCCTGTACTGGGGTCCGGTGCTCGGGATGAGCGACGCGGACCTGGACGGGATGGGCGGGCTCGGCCTCGTCTCCGTCCTGTCCCCCGTCACCCTGCTCGGCGGTGCGCTCCTGATCGGCGTCTTCGCCTCGCTCCTCTGGCTCGAACGGCCGCACAGGTGGCTGCTGCTGCTGACGCTGCTCGCGACCGTGGTGTCGCTGCACGCGCTGCCGGCCGTGATCGAGACGGAGCCGCGGTTCGCGACCGCCTGGCAGCACCTCGGCTTCATGGACTACATCGACCGCACGGGCGCCGCGGTCCCGGACCTGGACGCCCGCTGGAGCTGGCCCGGCTTCTTCGCGGCGGCCGCGTTCCTCGCGCAGGCCTGCGGGGTGGACGACCTGGGCGAGGTCATCCGCTGGTGGCCGACGGCGATCCAACTGCTGTACCTGGCGCCGATGTTCCTGCTGCTGCGCTCGGTGCGGGCGAGCTGGAAGGCCAAGTGGACCGGGCTGTGGATCTTCGTCCTGAGCGGCTGGGTCGGCCAGGACTACTTCTCGCCGCAGGGCTTCACGTATCTGCTCTACCTCGTCTTCGTCGCGATCCTGCTGGTCTGGTTCCGGGCGCCGCGCGTCCTGTGGTCGGGGCGCCGGCCGGGCGAGACGGAGGTGGAGCCGACCGACCGGCGCCAACGTGCCGTGCTGCTCGTGGTACTGATCGCGCTGTTCGCGGCGACGGTGCCGGCGCACCAGCTGACGCCGTTCGTGATGCTGGGCGTGCTCGCGGTGCTCGTGATGGCGGGCCGCTGCGAACTGCGCGGCCTGCCGCTCCTGTTCGGCGTGATCGTCACGGCGTGGCTGGGCTTCCTGGCCGAGCCGTACTGGTCGGGGCACTTCAACGACCTGTTCGGCGGGGTCGGCGGAGTCGGGGGCAATGTCACGTCCTCCGTCTCCGGCCGGATCCAGGGCGGCAGTTCGTCGCACAAGCTGGTCCTGTACGTGCGGGTGCTGCTCGCCGGCGGCGTGCTGGCGTTCGCCTGCTGGGGCTGGTGGCGGCGGCGCGACTGGAAGTACCGGGAGCGTGCGCTCCTGATCCTGACGTTCGTGCCGTTCCTCGGCTTCGGGATGCAGTCCTACGGCGGCGAGATGGCGCTGCGCGTCTTCATGTTCGCGCTGCCGGGCGCCGCGCTACTGGCGGCGCTCGCCCTGTTCCCGCGCACGGGCGTCACGCCGAAGGAGCGGGACAGGGACCGGATCAGCCTGGCGCCGCTGGCGGCGCTGATGGCGGGCCTGGTCCTGTTCGGCGGGTTCCTCGTGGCGCGCTGGGGCAACGAGCCGTTCGAGCGCATCAGACCGGGCGAGGTCGCGGCGATGGACTACGTCTACGCCCACGACGAGCCGACGGTCCGGCTGCTGTGGATGAGCAACGACACGGTCGACAACGTCACCCCGGCGCTGCCCTGGGGCGCCCGCGACATGGAAAAGGTCCAGTACGTGCCGACGCTCGCGCCCGTGGACCCGGTCCTCGTCGGCGGGCTCGTCAAGGCGCTCAAGGACGCGGGACCGAACTCGTACCTGATGATCAACAAGAGCCAGGTGGTCTATCTCCAGCTCGACGTGGGCTACTCGCGGACCTGGCCGGCGCGGCTGACGGAGAACCTGGACCGGCGCCCCGAGCTGCGCAAGGTGTACGTCAACGAGGACGTGACGATGTACCGGCTGCGCGAGGAGCCGCCGGGCGCGGTCGCCCAGGCCGAACCCGGGCCGGTCGGCCCGCAGATCACCTGGACGCCGTGGACCGTGGTGGGCGCGCTCGCCACCGTCGCCCTGATCGTGCTCCTGACGGCGCGCGAGGTCCTGCGGGTCGCGGCCCGGCCGAGCGTGCGCACCCTGCGCCGACTCCAGAGCAGCTTCTGGTTCTCACTGCCGCTGCTCGCGGTGGTGCTGGCCTCGCTGGTCCAGCGGTTCCTCACGATGGGCCTGCACTGAGATTTGCCGCGCTCGGCCCGGGCCGGGCCGAGCGCGGCGCATGTCGGAGGACCGGGCGCCCGGTCTCTGCCCCGAGCACCCCTACCGGCGCAGCCACTTCACCTCGTAGCCCTGCATCTGGAACCGCTTGCCGTCGATCTTCGCGTCGATCGCCCTGTTCAGCGTGTTGACCACGAGGACCGCCTTGTCGTCGGCGAGGACGCGCACGTTGGGCCGGTCGTCGGGGGCGACGTCGACCTTCTCGTACGTGGTGCCGGGGCCGAACTCCTCGTCGAACCGCGAGACCAGGCCGAACATGGGCAGCGCCGCGCCCCCGGACGCGCGGTCGGTGGGGCGCCACAGGCACCCGGCGCAGGAGGCGCCCTTCTCGTCCTCCGGGTTCCAGTAGAAGCCGGAGGTGGCGCCGCCGCGGGCCAGCGCGATCAGGCCGGCGGCCTGCACGGCGACCCGGTGGGGTTCGCTCCAGCCCTGCCGCTCGTCCTTGCTGTCGGCGGGCTCCACGTAGTACTCGGCCCACCACAACGGCAGCCCGTCCGTCTGCCGTTCGATCCAGCGGCTGACCGCGGTGAGCTTGTCGGTGGCGCCGAACTCGTCGGGCAGCAGCTCGTCGTCGTTGGTGTAGCTGGAGCCGTCGACGACGACGAAGTCGGCGCCCGCCCGGTGCGCGTTCCAGTAGTCGAACGCGTCGACGATCCGCTGGTCCATGCGCCCCCAGGCGCCCTTGACCTCGTCGGACGTGCCCTCGGTCTGCTTCGGGTCGAGGCTGTCCATCACCAGGTAGGGGCCGCCGACCATGATGTCCTTGTCGACCTTCTTGAGGGCCTTGTAGACGAGGTTGTAGAGCTTGGTGTAGCCCTCGTAGTCCCAGCGGGACTCCCCGTCGTTCCAGAAGCCCTTGAACTCGTTCCACACGATGAAGTGGCGGACGTCCGGATAGCGCTTGGCGACCGTCACCGCGAGGTCCGCGAAGTCCTGGAAGTGCTCCGGGTCGGGCGCCTTCTCCAGGCTGGCCTTGCTCCAGTCGGTGCTGTCGACGCCGGACCTGCCGCCCTTCATCCAGTCCGGCGCGCAGCACAGCGTGACGACCGGGGTGCCGCCGGACGCGCGGACGAAGTCGATGCGGCGGTCCATCGCCTCGAAGTCGTAACGGCCCTCCACGGGCTCGGGGTTGTCCGCGCCCCAGCCCATGATGTGCTGGTTCTGCGGCATCGGGTGTGCGCCGAGCAGCTTCTCGGCGCGCGCGGTCGCCTCGGCCGGCCCCTCGTCCGCGGAGAACTGCGTGTGGGTGAAGCCCCAGCCGACCTCGGGTCCCCGCTGCTTCGACGGCTCCCCCGGCGTGCCGTGCACCTTGTCGCCGTCGGCCGTGGTGCCCTCGGCGCCGGATCCCTGGTCGGGCAGGGTGCTGAGCACGGTCAGCACCAGGGCCAGTACGGCCAGTCCCACGCCGACGAGCGCGGTGAGCCGCCACCGCCCCGCCCCCGAATTCCACCCATGACGTCCCATCAAGGGCAAGATTACCGAGGGCCGTCGGCGGAGGGACAGACTCCGATGCCACAAGGCCGTCACAAGCCGGGACGGGACGCGCTGCGTAAATCCTGTGCGGGCAGCGCATTCGTGCCGGATCATGGCGGCATGTCTGAGAACCCGTTCGACGCGCTGCCGGTCCGGCTGGGGGTCGACGACAGCGACTCGCCCGCCGACGTCGTCGACGCGCTCTTCCTCGGCCGCTTCGCCAAGGGCGAGCAGCCGCACTCCCATGCGGTGAACATCGACCGGGTCCGCTCCAGCGCGACGCTGCTGCCGCCACAGGCCCGGGTGCTGCGCTCCGCGCGTGACGACGACCGCAGCGCCACGCTCGCCGAGGGCGACGGCTGGACGCTGCTCGTCTCCCGGTGGAACAGGGGCGCGGACGTCACGGTCACGGCCACGACGGCCGAGCTCGCCGAGACCGTCCTGAAGCAGGCCACCGACGGTGCGGCCGACGAGCCCGAACCCCAGCCGGAGAACGTGACGATGGGCTTCTGGTACGTCTCGCCGCGCCGCGGTCCGCACCGCACGACCCGGCAGATCGCGGCCGGCACGTGGGACGAGGTCCGGGCCAACTACACGGCGCCGGTGGCCGAGGCGATGGACACCCTGATGACGACGCGGCCCGAGGACATCGCGGGCCGGCTGCTCCTGCTGCACGGTCCGCCCGGCACCGGCAAGACCTCGGCGCTGCGCACCCTGGCCCGGTCCTGGCGGGACTGGTGCCAGGTGGACTGTGTGCTCGACCCGGAGCGCCTGTTCACCGACGTCGGCTACCTGATGGACATCGCGATCGGCGAGGACGACGGCTCGGCAAACGGCCGGTGGCGGCTGCTGCTGCTCGAGGACTGCGACGAGCTGATCCGCGGCGAGGCCAAGCACACCGCGGGGCAGGCCCTGTCGCGGCTGCTCAACCTGACCGACGGCCTGCTCGGCCAGGGGCGGAACGTGCTGGTGGGTGTCACCACCAACGAGGACCTGGAGCGGCTGCACCCCGCGGTGGTGCGGCCCGGGCGCTGTCTGGCCCGTATCGAGGTGGGGGCGCTCAGCCGGGCCGAGTCGGTGGAGTGGCTCGGGACGGAGGAGGGGGTGGGGCATGCGGGGGCGACGCTGGCGGAGTTGTACGCGTTGCGCCGCGGGGTGTCTCCGACGGCTGTGCCGGATCCCCGGGGTTCTGCGGATGCGGGGCTGTATCTGTAGCCCCGGGCCGGGGTCCTGCTTTCGGCTCTCCGTCCGGTGGGGGCTGGTCGCGCAGTTCCCCGCG
>NZ_WWIA01000347.1 GCF_009870065.1 Streptomyces sp. SID5785
GGCATCGTCCGCATGAGCACCGCCCTCGGCACGATGGGGCTGCTGGCCGCCGGCGCGGCACCAGCATCGGCGTCGAGCGCCGGGGCCGCCCCGGACAGCGATCCCGCCCTGCGCAAACCGATCCTGGTCGGCGCCAACCCCGGGCTTCAGCTCTTCGACGCGTCGGGAGCGTGCACGGCCTACGTCTCCACCTGGCGTGTGGAGTGGTCCACCCATGGTGCAGGCAACGCCCTCGTCCTGTGGCGGCCCGACGGAGTGCGCGCCGTCGGGAAGGACCCGCGCCTCACCCTCTGGCTGGCCGACCACTTCGTCCGGCACTTCCCCGAGCTCGACGGCCTGCCCTGGTCCGCACCCCGCTTCCACCGGTCTCCGGTCCATGTCGACCTCGACCTCGCCGTCGGCCTGCTCGCCCGGGGCGGAGGTGTCGAGGTACACATGTCGGACGTGCTCGACCGCCGCGCCTTCGCCACCGACGCGTTCCCGCTGGGCGGCGTGGAGCACAGCCTGAGCCTGGTGAACGGCCCCTGTGCACAGGGCGGAACCCGCGTCGACGGCCACGTCCAGCCCGGCGTCATCATGCGGGGAGGAACCCCCGACCGGCCCTCGTCCTCGGCGTTCCTCGCCGCCGCAGAGGTGTGGCGCGCCTGAGCCTGCCGCAGGCAGCCGGTGACCTGTCGCGGGACTCCTTCGCCGGGTGCGGAGACATCGCCGTGGCCTGGCGCGCGCAACGTCAGGTGAAGAGGAAACGCGCCGCGGCCTCGGCGGGCGTGACACCCTCGCCGCCTCCGGGGACGTCGTGGACGGCGTGCGCGCCCTCGGAACGCAGCTGGTCGATGCCGGCGTGCCGGGCCATGGTCGCCGCATAGGCGCGGATGTCCGCTGCACTGATGTCGCTACGGTCCCGACCGGCCTGCTGGAGGAGGAGACGCTCGAGGTCCGGGGCGAACCGCAGCATGGTGACCGTCGCCCCGAAGCGTCCCGCGAGGGCGAGGAGGCGGGCGCGCGCCGGTGCCGTGACGTTGGTGGACTCGGCGACGGCCGTCCGGCCTGCGGCAAGCCGGGCGACGATCCTCCGGTCCCGCTCCTCGAAGATCCGGGCGTCCGCCGCGTCGGAGTCCTCCCCGCCGGGCGCAGCACAGCCGCGGTCACCGAAGAACTCCGCGCGAATCGCGTCGCTGGACACCACGGCGTCCTCGTCGATCTGCCGACACGCGACCAGGGCACGTACGAAGCTGGTCTTGCCCGAGGCCGGCGGGCCGACCAGCACGACGAGTCCGCGCGGCACCCGGACCGTATGCCGCCCGCGCAGGGGGTCCGGCATCGCTTCCGCTTGATTCTTCGACACGGTCCCCATCATGACGCGCACACCGCCGTCGCGGCCCGGGCTCGTGCCGCTGCTCCTCCTCATCAGCGAAACCGGCCGGGGAACAGGTCGGTGCCTGTGCTGATAATGGGCGCATGGAACCGATCGATGCCGCTCGTGCCGTCGTGGAAGAACGTCATCCGGACGCGCGTGCCGCGTTCCTGGGCGGGAGCGTCGTGACGAACCGCCGCACCGCCACCTCGGATCTGGACATCGTGGTGCTGCTCCACGGAAGCCCCGCCCCCTACCGGGTCAGCCTCCGTCACGGAGACTGGCCGGTGGAGATGTTCGTGCACACCGAGGAGACGTGGCACGCCTACGTCGACCGCGAACTGCCGAAGCGGCACTCCCCGCTGCTGTGGATGTGCGCGGCCGGACTGCTGCTCTTCGACGTCGACGGCGTGGGGGCGCGTCTCGTCGCGCACGGACGGAAGCTGATCGACGCCGGACCCGCGCCTGTGCCGGCGGAGGAGATCGACGACCGCCGTTACGCCATCACCGACCTCCTTGACGACCTCACAGGAAGCGACGACCAGAGCGAGCGCCTGTACATCGCCGTCGAACTCGTACGCAGGACAGGCGAGTTGGCGCTCGCCGTCTCCGGATCATGGGACGGCACCGGGAAGTGGCTGGCCCGACGCCTCGATGCCGCGCAGCCGGGGCTGACGATGCGTCTTCACGACGGGCTGCAAGGGGTGTTGAGCGGACGGGCCGAACCTCTCGTGGCGGTGGTCGACGAGGTGCTCGACCAGGCCGGAGGCAGGTTCTGGGCCGGGTACCGGCGTGCGGGGACGCCATGACCGCTCCCGCCGGGTCGGACGGCTCTTCCAGTACCCTCTCCCGTCACCTGCGCGGCAGTGCGACCGAAAAGGCGGGATCCTCGCCGGAGGCCACGGTGTAGAAGGACACCACTCCCCCGGGTTCCTCCACCGTCAGACGCACGTTCCCGGTGAGCGACTGACTGGGCCAGTAGTTCTTGCTCAGGCGCGCCATGTCGCCGGGGTTGGGGTCGGCGCTCTGCGGAGCCGTTGTCGGGCCCTTCCAGGTGACATCGGTGATCGAGAAATCGATGGGGTCCTGGCCGGAGTTCCGGACGCTGAGTCGTATGCGCACCGGCTCTGTGCCCGCTGCGGCTTGTGCGGCCCGACGGGTATAGGTCACCTCCTCTACGCGTACGTGCAGCGCCGAGTCGAGCGTGACGCCCTGGCCGGGTTCGAGCCCTTCACCGGCAGATTGCTTCTCGCCGGCGCCCTTGCCGGCCACGGTCGACGTCGCAGCGGGCGAACGTGCGGGATCCGCAGCCGGGGAGCTGCCCGTGCAGGCGGCGACACCCACGGCGCCGCAGCACAACACCAACGCGGCAAGACTTCTTCGACGTATGTGGTGGGGCAAGGCCGCCTCCTGCGGTCCGGGGCGGCACGCTCTGCCGCGGGATTCCACCACACCCTAGAGCGAGCTCGCCGCAGCAGTGCCTCGTACGCCATTGCATCGCCACTGCCATGGCCATGGCAGGAGTCGGTGCGGTTTCCGCGTCAACGCATCCGTCGAGCGGCATTCCGGGGAAGACGGAGTCGAGGCCCACAAGTCCTCTCGCACACCGCACACCGCACACCGCACACCGCACCAGGAGCGTCGACATGACCGTCGCGGTCGTCCTGTTCACCTCGGACCTGCGTCTGCACGACCATCCGCCGTTGCATGCCGCCCTGCGCGCGGCCGACGAGGTGGTCCCGCTGTTCGTCCGCGATCCGGGCGTGCGCGACGCGGGGTTCAGCGTGCCGAACCGTGAGGCGTTCCTGGCGGGCTGTCTGACGGACCTCGACGCCCGGTTGCGGCACCGCGGCGGTCGGCTGGTCGTACGCAGCGGACCGGTCGCCCGCGAGGTCGCCGCGGTCGCCGCGCAGTGCGGGGCGGGCCAGGTCCACCTGGCGTCCGACGTCAGCGCGTACGCGCGGCGACGGGAGAGCGCGCTGCGCGCAGTGCTGGACCCCATGGGAGTCGCGCTGCACGTGCACGACGGTGTGACGACCGTGGTGCCGCCCGGGGCGCTGACCCCGTCCGGCGGCGATCACGATCACTACGCGGTGTTCACGCCCTACTTCCGCAGCTGGTCGCGCGTGGCACTGCGCGAGCCACTGGATCCGCCGCGCGCGGTGCGGGTCCCGGAGGCCGTGCGCGGTGAGGCTCCGCCGTCGGCCCGGGACGTGGCCGGGATGTCGCCCGGTCTGGCCGAGGGCGGGGAGACCGCCGGCCGGTCCCGGTGCGCCGCATGGTGGCCTCAGGACCTGTCCCGGTACGACGAGCGGCACGACGACCTGGAGGCCGACGCCACGTCCCGGCTCTCGCCCTACCTCCACTTCGGAGCGCTCTCGCCCGTCGAGCTCGTCCGCAGGGCCCGTGCGCACGGTGGCCCGGGCGCGGAGGCGTTCGTGCGTCAGGTGTGCTGGCGCGACTTCCACCGCCAGGTGCTCGCGGCCCGGCCGGACGCGGCGCACGCGGACTACCGCGGCCGCGACGACGCGTGGCGCGGGGAGGCGGACGCGGCCGAGGACATCGCGGCCTGGCGGGAGGGGCGCACGGGCTATCCGGTGGTGGACGCGGGGATGCGCCAGTTGCGGCACGAGGGGTGGCTGCACAACCGCGCCCGGCTGCTGGTCGCGAGCTTCCTGACGAAGACGCTGTACGTGGACTGGCGGATCGGCGCGCGGCACTTCCTCGACCTGCTCGTCGACGGCGACGTGGCCAACAACCAGCTCAACTGGCAGTGGGTCGCGGGCACGGGCACCGACACCCGTCCGCACCGCGTGCTCAATCCGGTGATCCAGGGCAAGCGATTCGACCCTCGGGGAACGTACGTGCGCCGCTGGGTGCCTGAGCTGGCCGGTGTGGAGGACCGCCTGGTGCACGAGCCGTGGCGGCTGCCCGAGGAGACGCGGGCGGGTCTCGGCTACCCGGAACCTCTGATCGCTCTGGCCGACGGGCTCGCGCGCTTCAAACACGCCCGGGCGCGCGACTGACAGTCCGTGTCGCGCAGCCACCGCCTGCCTCGTGATTCTCCGACTCCCCGCATTGTCCTGTGCGACACGGCCGGGGGCGGGCTGTCACACCGGAGCAGCCCCAGGAGAGAGGAGCGCCAGCGCCTCGCGCAGACCGGCCGGCTGGAGCGAGCCCGCCACGGCGGGGCGCGCGCCCCGCCATCCGGGACCGGCGAGGACGAGTGTGGTGTGCCGACGCGCGCCTTTGATACCCCACGCCTCCTGCTGGAGATACAGCGCGAGCGGCACGTTGGCCTGAGAACGTGTCTGTGACCAGAGGACCACATGATCCGGTCCCGTACGCCGTACCGCCGCGACCAGGGCCTCCGCGGGGAGTGCCGCGCCGAGCATCCGCACGGGGTGGCCCAGGCGGCGAAGGGCAGCGTGCAGCGCCTCGAGGGGCAGGGTGTGCTGCTCGCCGGGCACGCAGGCCAGCAGGACCGGCGAGCCGTCGCGCCCGGGCATGGGCGGCGACCCGTGGAGCAGCGGAGCGCTTCGCAGCGCTGTGGAGACGTGCCAGGAGAGCAGGTGTTCCACCTCGACATAGCGGTCGCCGGCGGTCTCCCACTTCCGGCCCACGGCGTGCAGGGTCGGCATCATCAGCCGCTCCCACGCCGCCACGACGCCGTGGTGCCGGACGAAGGCCTCCAGTTGCCGATCCAGTGCATCGGAGTCGAGACGGACCGCCGCACGGGCGAGGCCCCGGCACTCGCGGCGCGCGGCGCCGTGTGGAAGCCCGGACTCCTCGGAGGCGGTCGTGTCGGGCTGCGCGGCCGCCGGTGCCGCCGCACGGACCCCAGCCGCATCCGGGGCGCTCTCCCGCCTCCTGGCGATCCGCGCGGCCTCCGCCG
>NZ_WWIA01000348.1 GCF_009870065.1 Streptomyces sp. SID5785
GCACGGCCTCGGCCTCGATCAGCTCGGCGGCCCGCTCGGCGGGGCGGCGCGCCAGCGGCGGGCGTACGTCGTCGATCGCGTAGGCCTTGGTGACGCGGCCGCGCGGGAAGAAGACGCGCCGGTGCCCGGGCGTCGTGCGCACGGCGAGCTTGCCCCAGGCGCCGAGCAGCGGGCCGACGCCGGCGCCGGGCAGGGCGTCGGCGAGGGCGTCCGTGACGTGCCCGGCGGCCTCGTCGACGACGGCGCGGGTGAGCAACGCGTCGAGGCGGCGCAGCAGTTCGCCGGGGCGGGCGCGCAGCAGGTCGGCCGCGCGCTCGACGTCCCAGTGCGCGAGGGCGCTCTCGACGCGCGCGGACCAGGTCACGGTGCGCAGCCGGTCGCCGACGATCCGGACGTCGGCGCCCTGCTCCGCGGCCGTGGAGAGCAGCGCGTCGTCCAGCGGGCCTTCGTCGCCGAGGCGGTGGTCGCGCAGCACAGCGAAGGCGAGCGCGGCGCGCGGGAAGCGGCGGACGTGGGCCGGCTCGAAGGGGTGCAGCAGCTCACCGACGCGCTTGAAGGCGGCGGGCCGGCGCCGCATGTCCTCGACGAGCCGGTCCGCGTCGAGCACGTCCAGGACGGCGAGGAGCCGGCGCCGCAGGGGGCGCGGGACACCGCGCAGCCGCACCGGCTCCAGGAGGTCCGGGTCGCCGCCGGAGCGCACGACGAGCAGCCGCAGCACGTCGGTCGCGGAGTCGGCGTACCGGCCGATCGCGGCGGGGTCGTGCTCGGCGAGGCGGGCGAGCAGCAGCGCCCGGGACTCGCGTACGGGGATGGCGGCGGGCAGCCCGGTCAGGTCGGCGGGGTCGAGGCAGGAGAGCAGGAGCACGAGGTCGTCGTGGTCCTGCGGGTTCAGCGGGGTGCGGCGGGCGAGCAGGGCGGTGAGTTCGGCCGTGGCGTCCCGGTCGGTGGACGTGCCGAGGCCGAGGGTGCGCAGGACGGGCCGGTCGCCTGCCGGGGCGGGCACGTCGAGCCACGGCGTGGTGGGCCCGTCGGTCTCGTAGCGGGTCTCGCACACCGGGCACGCGTACCAGGTGTCGCACAGGTCGCAGCAGCCGAAGTCGAAGCCGCCGAGGCAGGCTTCGCAGACCAGGTGGGCGCAGGGTGCGACGGGACGGACCGGGTGGTCGGGGCGGCCGCAGGACATGCAGGGCTGGTGCGGCTGGGCGGCGAGCGCGGTGACGACGGCGCTCGCGTAGCGCAGCCGGGCGTCCTGGTAGGGGACGTCCTGGGGGAAGCCGCGGAAGAGGGGCGTGTGGTGCCGGTCGGCGCCGGTGAGTGCGGCGACACCGGCGAGTAGCCGGGTGCCGGTGCGGGCGAGCCCGTCCGCGTCGAGCGTGCCGAGGGCGCGGCGCAGCGGGGCGGTCAACAGGTGGCCGAGCGCCGCGAGTTCGGCCTCGAGGACGACGACTCCCGCGGCGGTGACGGGGCCGGGACCGCTGCCCGGCGTCACGTACACCTGCTGGGTGCGGCGCAGCAGCAGCGTCTCGATGTCGTCGTCGGTCATGTCCGGTCCCACCCCCGTGCGTTCACAGAAACGCGGGGGCGGGAAGTGGGCGCACTACGGTCTTTTTGCAGAAGAGAAAGAAGGAAGCGCGCCGCGGAGCCGCCCCCGCGCCGCTCACGATACGGGGGCACGCAGCGGGCCCGCACCCGGGTTTTCTCCCGGGTGCGGGCCCCTGCCTCGCGCGGGGTGGGGTCCGCCCGCGCCGTGGCCTCAGCCGTCGAGCGACGTCATCACGTGCTTGATGCGCGTGTAGTCCTCGAAGCCGTAGCCGGAGAGGTCCTTGCCGTAGCCGGACTTCTTGAAGCCGCCGTGCGGCATCTCGGCGACCAGCGGGATGTGGGTGTTGATCCACACGCAGCCGAAGTCGAGGACCTTGGACATGCGCATCGCGCGGCCGTGGTCCTTGGTCCACACCGAGGACGCGAGCGCGTAGTCCACGCCGTTGGCGTACGCGACGGCCTGCTCCTCGTCCTCGAAGGACTGGACGGTGATGACGGGGCCGAACACCTCGTTCTGGATGATCTCGTCGTCCTGCTTCAGGCCAGAGACGACGGTCGCGGCGTAGAAGTAGCCCTTGTCGCCGACCCGGTGGCCGCCGGCCTCGACCTTGGCGTGGGCCGGGAGGCGCTCGATGAAGCCGGAGACCTGCCGCAGCTGGTTCGGGTTGTTGAGCGGGCCGTAGAGCACGTCCTCGTCGTCCGGCTGACCGGTCTTGGTCTCGGCGGCGATCTTCGCGAGCGCGCTGACGAACTCGTCGTGCACGGAGGCGTGGACGAGGACGCGGGTGGCGGCGGTGCAGTCCTGGCCCGCGTTGAAGTACCCCGCCTCGGCGATGCCCTCGGCGGCCTTCGCGATGTCGGCGTCCTCGAAGACGACGACGGGGGCCTTGCCGCCCAGCTCCAGGTGGACCCGCTTGAGGTCCTTGGAGGCGGACTCGGCGACCTGCATGCCGGCGCGCACGGAGCCGGTGATGGAGGCCATGGCGGGGGTCTTGTGCTCGACCATGGCGCGGCCGGTGTCCCGGTCGCCGCACACGACGTTGAAGACGCCCTTGGGGACGACCGAGCCGATGATCTCGGCCATCAGGACCGTGGAGGCGGGGGTCGTGTCGGACGGCTTGAGGACGACCGTGTTGCCCGCGGCGAGCGCCGGGGCGAACTTCCACACGCCCATCATCATCGGGTAGTTCCACGGCGCGACCTGGGCGCAGACGCCGATCGGCTCGCGACGGATGATCGAGGTGAGGCCGTCCATGTACTCACCGGCGGAGCGGCCCTCGAGCATGCGGGCGGCGCCCGCGAAGAAGCGGATCTGGTCCACCATCGGGGGGATCTCTTCGCTGCGGGTGAGGCCGATCGGCTTGCCCGTGTTCTCGACCTCGGCCGCGATGAGCTCCTCGGCGCGCTCCTCGAACGCGTCGGCGATCTTCAGCAGGTACTTCTGGCGCTCGCCCGGCACCAGGTCGCGCCACGCGGGGAAGGCGGCCTCGGCGGCGGCCATGGCGGCGTCGACGTCGGCCTGCCCGGACAGCGGCGCGGTCGCGTACGCCTCGCCCGTGGCGGGGTTGACCACCTCGGTGGTCCGTCCGTCGGCGGCGTCCCGGAACTCACCGTCGATGTAGTTACGCAGACGACGCAGCTCACTGGTGGTCACTGCCGGCCCTCCTGACCTGAGAAGACGTTCGGTTCCTGCAGGATCCGGGGCGGCCGGCGGGGGACGCCGGTGTCCAGACCCTGAGACACCCCACCCTAGTCGGCCCGCCGACGTTTTCAACACCCCCAGCTCCCCACGAACTACGAAATCCGTGAGCAGCAAGCCCGCAGACAACGAATTTCATCGATCCGGGGTTGCGAAACGGACGAGACCTCGTGCACAGTGAGCTCGTGGCCAGTCGCAGCGCAGACCCCAAGGGACCCGGTCCGAGGAACGGCGGAAGCCCGCCGCTGGACTCCGTCTCCCTCGCCATCATCGAACAGCTCCAGGAGGACGGCAGGCGACCGTACGCCGCCATCGGAAAGGCCGTGGGCCTGTCCGAGGCAGCGGTCCGCCAGCGCGTGCAGAAGCTGCTCGACCAGGGCGTGATGCAGATCGTCGCCGTCACGGACCCGCTCACCGTGGGCTTCCGCCGGCAGGCGATGGTCGGGATCAACGTCGAGGGCGACCTGGATCCCGTGGCGGACGCCCTGACGGCCATGCCGGAGTGCGAGTACGTCGTGATGACGGCAGGCTCGTTCGATCTGATGGTGGAGGTCGTCTGCGAGGACGACGACCACCTTCTGAGCGTGATCAACACCCGCATCCGGGCCCTGCCCGGCGTGCGCTCCACCGAGAGCTTCGTCTACCTCAAGCTCAAGAAGCAGACCTATATGTGGGGAACCCGATAGCCGTGAGCAAGGACCTCAGCCAGAGCGCGTACGACCACCTGTGGATGCACTTCACCCGCATGTCGTCGTACGAGAACGCGCCCGTACCCACCATCGTTCGTGGCGAGGGCACCTACATCTACGACGACAAGGGCAAGAAGTACCTCGACGGCCTCGCGGGCCTGTTCGTGGTGCAGGCCGGTCACGGCCGGCAGGAGCTGGCCGAGGTCGCCGCCAAGCAGGCGGCCGAGCTGGCCTTCTTCCCCATCTGGTCGTACGCCCACCCGAAGGCCGTGGAGCTGGCCGAGCGCCTGGCCCACCACGCCCCGGGCGACCTCAACAAGGTCTTCTTCACCACCGGTGGCGGCGAGGCCGTCGAGACCGCCTGGAAGCTCGCGAAGCAGTACCACAAGCTCAACGGCAACCACACGAAGTACAAGGTCATCTCGCGCGCGGTCGCCTACCACGGCACCCCGCAGGGCGCCCTGTCCATCACCGGCCTGCCGGCCCTCAAGGCCCCCTTCGAGCCGCTGGTCCCCGGTGCCCACAAGGTGCCGAACACGAACATCTACCGCGCCCCGATCCACGGCGACGACCCGGAGGCCTTCGGCCGCTGGTGCGCCGACCAGATCGAGCAGGAGATCCTGTTCGAGGGCCCGGAGACGGTCGCGGCCGTCTTCCTGGAGCCGGTGCAGAACGCCGGTGGCTGCTTCCCGCCGCCGCCCGGCTACTTCCAGCGCGTGCGCGAGATCTGCGACCAGTACGACGTGCTGCTCGTCTCGGACGAGGTCATCTGCGCCTTCGGCCGCCTCGGCACGATGTTCGCGTGTGACAAGTTCGGCTACGTGCCCGACATCATCACCTGCGCCAAGGGCATGACCTCGGGCTACTCCCCGATCGGCGCCGCGATCGTCTCCGACCGCATCGCCGAGCCGTTCTACAAGGGCGACAACACCTTCCTGCACGGTTACACCTTCGGCGGCCACCCGGTGTCGGCCGCGGTGGGCCTCGCCAACCTCGACATCTTCGAGCGCGAGGGCCTCAACCAGCACGTCCTGGACAACGAGGCGAACTTCCTCAACACGCTGCAGAAGCTGAACGACCTGCCGATCGTCGGCGACGTCCGCGGCAACGGCTTCTTCTACGGCATCGAGCTCGTGAAGGACAAGGCCACCAAGGAGACCTTCACGGACGAGGAGTCCGAGCGGATCCTGTACGGCTACGTCTCGAAGAAGCTCTTCGAGTACGGCCTGTACTGCCGTGCCGACGACCGCGGCGACCCGGTCATCCAGCTGTCCCCGCCGCTGATCTCGGACCAGTCCACGTTCGACGAGATCGAGGGCATCATCCGTCAGGTCCTCACCGAGGCCTGGACCAAGATCTGAGCCCTGCGCACCGCGGCCCGGCTGCACCCGTCCGAGTGAGATGGGGCGGCCGGGCCGCGTCGTGTTCCGGACGTACGATCCAAAAAACCTAGCGTGCCCTGTGACCGATCGGCCCTGCCTTCGTTCCCCCGTACGGGGGACGGGGAGTTCACCGGAACTCCCCGGCATATCTGATCCGAACCGAGGTGTACGCCATGGTGGCCCCGCCGGACAACGACGTGCTCTGGGCACGCGCCCTGCACTTCTCCCACAGCGGCTCGCCCGCACTCACCGGCGTCTCCCTCGGGGTGCGCCAGGGCGAGATCCTCGCCGTCAGCGGCCCGCGCGGCGCCGGCAAGACGACCCTGCTGCAGTGCCTGTCCGGGCAACTCCTTCCGCAGGAGGGCGAGGTGTGGTTCAACAGCACACCCGTGCACACGATGGGCCCGCTGGTGCGTGAGCGGCTGCGCCGCGACCGCTTCGGCTGGATCGACCCCGAGCCGGCCCTCGTGCCCGAGCTGAACGCCTGGGAGAACACCGCGCTGCCGCTGATGCTGCGCGGCTGTGCCCGCCGGCCCGCCAAGACCGCCGCCCAGGAATGGCTGGAGCGGCTCGACGTCGGCCACCTCGCCCGCAAGCGGCCGCACGCCCTGTCCATGGCCGAGCGGCAGCGGGTCGCCATCGCCCGCGCCCTCGTGCACGCGCCCGACATCGTCTTCGCCGACGAGCCGACCGCGACCCTGCACCTGGCCGACCGCGCGCACGTGCTGCGCACGCTGACCGCCGCGGCCCGCTCGCACGCCATCACCGTCGTCCTCGCCACGAGCGACGCCGAGATCGGCGCACTCGCCGACCGGACCGTGCCGCTGCTCGACGGCCGCCGCGTCAACACCGTGCACCTGCCCACCGAGCAGCCCGAGGCGGAAGGCCGGGCCGCGTGCTCGCTCTCCGTCTAGCCCGCGGCGCCCATCCGCTGGTCCAGCTGCGCAGGCTCCTGGTGGCCGCCGCCTCGGCGGGCACCGGCTTCCTGTTCCTGTGCACGCTGGGCTACGCGCTCGGCCACCCGGAGTCCTCCGGCGACGCGCTGCTGCGGCTCGCCTGGTGCCTCGTGCCGCTCGCCGCGACCGTGTACCTCGCGGTCGCCGTGGCCCGGTCGGACCCGGGCACGAGGCCGCGCGCCGGGCTGTCCGCCGTGGGACTCGGCCCCGGGCGGCTCACCCTGCTCGCCTCGGTCTCGACGGCCGTGGCCTGCACGCTGGGCTCCTCGCTCGCGCTGCTGTTCTTCCTGCACCTGCGCGGGGACCTGACCGGGCTGCCGTTCGACGGCGCGGGCCGCGGGCTGCTCGCCGCCGACCGGCCGCTGCCGCTCGCGGCGACCCTCACCCTGCTCTCCTTCGTGCCGCTCGCCGCCTCCACCGCCAGTGCGCTCGTGCTGCGGCCCCGCATCCTCAAGGCCGGCCGACCCGACGCGACCACGGACGAGCCGCAGGAGCTCAAGGAGCCCTCCCCCGCCCCCGGCGGACTGCCGTGGGGAGTGGCCCTGCTCGCCGCCGGGCTCGCCGTCGAGACGTACGCGGCGCACGCGCGGAGCGGGTCCGGGTTCCCCATGCCCGGCGGACTCGGCGGCAGCCCCTCCGGCGTGCTGGCCGGCTGGGCGCTCACCGCGGTCGGCCTCGCCATGGCCGGGCCGGGCCTGACGTACCTGTGCGGGCGCGCCCTCCAGGCGGTGCGGCCCGGCGCCGTGCGGCTGCTCGCCGGGCGGGTGCTCATGGAGGAGTCCGGGCGCATCGGCCGGCCGCTCGGGGTCCTGTGCGCGGTGGCCTCCGGCGTGTACGCGGCGACGGTGCTGTACGGCGGCGGCCGTCCGGCGCTCGGCCCGATGTCCGCGCTCGGCGGGCTGCTCGTCGTGGGCTGCGCGCTCGCCACCCTCGCCACCGCGGCCGTCGAGGCCCGGCAGGTCCGCCGGCACACCCAGACCGCGCTGCTGCGGCTGGGCGCGCCCGCGACGCTGCTGCGCGGCTCCGCCGCCCTCAGGGCCGGTGCGCTGCTCGCCGTCTTCGGCCCGCTGACCTGGGCGGTGGCGGAACTCTCGGCGACTCCCCTGCTCTCGCGATGAGTTTTCCGGCCGCCGGACGTCTATCCCTGCGTACGGCACGACAGCGGACCGACCGCACGCGACCAGAAGGCGACGGACCTCCCATGACGCAGCACCAGTACCAGCAGATGATCTTCGTGAACCTGGCCGTGAACGACCTGGACGCGTCCAAGAAGTTCTTCACCGAGCTCGGCTACACGATCAACCAGCAGTTCACGGACGAGACCGCGTCCTCCGTCGTGGTCAGCGACACCATCGTCCTCATGGTGATGACCAAGGAGAAGTACTCCGGTTTCACCAAGAAGGCGATCGTCGACTCCACCACCTCCAGCGAGGTGCTCCTGTGCCTGAGCGCGGAGAGCCGCGAGAAGGTCGACGAGCTGGTCGAGCGGGCCATCGCCGCGGGCGGCACCGAGACCGGCGAGAAGCAGGACCACGGCTTCATGTACGGACGGGCCTTCGACGACCTCGACGGCCACACCTTCGAGGTCGCGTGGATGGACCCGAGCATCATCGAGGGCTGATCCCTCCCACCCGTCCCGCCCGGACCGCCCGGGACCGTCCGGCCTAGGCTGGGCGGATGCGACCGACATCGAGCGAGCCCGCCCTTCCCGGCACCGACGACCGCGAGATCGAGACGCTCGCGGAGTTCGACGAGGTGGTGGCGGGCGGCTCGCTCGCCGGCCACCGCGTGCAGGCCGTCGACCTGACGGACCGCACCGACCGGCTGCTCGCCGTGGAGACGGCGGGCGCCCTCTTCCTCGGCTGTCCGATGACGCCGGAGGCGGCCACGCGGGTGCGGGCCCGCGGCGCGCTCGTCTTCCCTCCGGTCCCCGGCCTCCCCTTCGACCCGTACCGGGGTCATCTGTACACCCCGGAGGAGCTGTTCGCGGGGCTCACGGACGGCGGGTACGCGGCCACGCCGGACGCCCGCGCGTACGAGTGGTTCCAGCGCACCAAGGCCGACGGGGACGTCTTCGCGTCGATGCTGCGCGCGATCCACGACGACTCGGTCTCCGACGCCCTCGACGAACTCCTCGCCGGAGCACGGGTGGTGGGCGTCATGGGCGGGCACGCGACGGCCCGCGGCACCGAGGAGTACGCGGACGCCGCACGCCTCGGGCGCACGCTCGCCCGGGCCGGGCTGACCGTGGCGACGGGCGGCGGCCCCGGCGCGATGGAGGCCGCGAACCTGGGGGCGTACGCGGCCCCCTTCGACGACGCGATGCTGCACGAGGCGCTCCGACTCCTCGCCAAGGCACCGAAGTTCACCCCGTCGGTGACGGACTGGGCGGCCGCCGCGTTCGAGGTGCGGGAGCGGCATCCGCACGGGGGCGCGTCCGTCGGCATCCCCACCTGGTTCTACGGGCACGAGCCGCCGAACGCGTTCGCGCAGCACGTCGCCAAGTACTTCGCGAACGCCACCCGCGAGGACGGACTGCTCGCCCGGTCGAACGCGGGCGTCGTGTTCCTTCCCGGCGCGGCCGGCACCGTGCAGGAGATCTTCGACAACGCGACGCCCAACTACTACGAGTCGCGCGGCGAGGCGACCCCGATGGTGCTCGTCGGCCGTACGCACTGGACCGAGGACCTTCCGGCCTGGCCGCTGCTGCGGGCGCTGGCCCGCGAGCGGTCGATGGAGCACCGGATCGCCCTCGTGGACACACCCGCCGAGGCGGCCGACGCGCTCATCGCGCTCGGGTCAAGTACGGGTCAAGTCTGACCGGTCTTGACCGCACCGTATTGACGCTGCGTCACGGGCACTTGTAAACGTGAGGGGACCGTGAGGGTGCTGGGGACAGAGCTGTGGCGCGGGACGTGTGGTGAGAGCTGCGCGCGCGTCGTGGAGTTCCCTCACCGCAGCCCTCATTCTGTACGCAAACCGTACTGATCCCGTGAAGGACAGCCGTGTCCGTAACCCCCCGTATATCCGCACGTGCCGCACGCTTCGCCGGTGTGGCGGCGGCCGCTTCCGCGCTCGCGCTGGGTGCCGCCGGCACCGCGTCCGCGTGCAACATCAGTGAGTTCAGCGCCACCGCCGAGTGCACCGGCGAGCAGGGCGTCATCACCGTCGTCGACAAGGACCCGTCGGGCGTCGAGGCGACCGTCTCCGTCTACCTGCAGTCGGGCGGCTCCGAGAAGCTGATCGGCGAGCAGAACGTGAAGGGCACCCGCGAGGGCGCCACCCTCACGTTCAAGGAGAACTGGAAGCCGAACGCGACGTACCGCGTGCACGTCAAGGCCGGCAACCAGGTCGACGAGGACATCAAGTCCGGTCTGACCACCCCCGGGAAGGCCTGTGCCTCCCCGAGCCCGTCCGAGAGCACGCCGTCGACCCCGGCGCCGAGCACCTCGGCACCCGAGACCTCGACGCCGACCCCGTCGGCCCCGGAGTCCACCACCCCGGCCGCCCCGGCCCCGAGCAACTCCGCCTCCCCGGCGGGCGGTTCGGACAACCTGGCCGAGACCGGCGCCAGCTCCAACACCCCGCTGTTCGCCGGTATCGCGGCGGCGCTGGTCGTCGCGGGCGGCGCCGTGGTCTTCGCGCTGCGCAAGCGCGGTGCGGCCCAGCGCTGATCACCGCTCGGCGACCGGCCCCGCCGCTCGCTGAACAGCACTGATCGCTGACGCGGTCGTACGAGAGGGCTCACCGGCCGAGGAGGTCGGCGAGCGTCTCGTACGACCGCTCCCAGCTCCACTCCCGGACCACCCGGTCCCGGCCCTTCCCGGCCATCCCGCGCGCCAGTTCGCGGTCCCGCAGCAGCCGGACGAGCCGGTCGGCCACCGCCGCCGGCGAGCGGCCGTCGACCACGTACCCGGTCTCCCCCTCGCACACCGTGTCCGGTGCGCCGCCGCTCTTTCCGGCCACCACCGGCAGCCCCGCCGCGGCAGCCTCCAGGAACACGATCCCGAGGCCCTCCACCTCGAGTCCCGCCCGGCGGGTGCGGCACGGCATGGCGAAGACGTCCGCCGCCGCGTAGTAGCCCGGCAGCTCCGCGTGCGGACGGCCCCCCGCGAGGACGACGGCATCCGGCACCCCTTCCCGCGCCGCGATCCGGCGCAGCCTGCGCTCGTCCGGCCCCGCCCCGACGAGCAGCAGCCGGGCGCCCGGTACGGCGCGGCGCACCATCGGCAGTGCCTCGATCAGCGTGTCCTGCCCCTTGCGCGGGACCAGCCGTGCGGCGCACAGGATCAGCGGGGTCCGCGGACCGATGCCGTGCCGGGCCCGCATCGGGCGCGGGTCGAGGCCGGGCCGGAAGAGGTCCGTGTCGACGCCGGGCACGAGCCGTTCGAGCCGAGTCGTGGGCGGCAGCACGGGGGCGACGGCCCGCCGGGTGCGCTCGCCGAGGTGGGTGACGACGTCCGCTCCGGCGCCGATCCGGTGCAGCAGCGAGCGGGCGCCGGGGGTCCGCGCCCACCACACCTCGTGCCCGTGGGTCGTGGCCACGACGCGGCGCACCCCGGCGTCGCGGCGCAGCGCCCCCGCCAGCAGTCCGAGCGGGGCCGCCGCCCCGAACCACACGGTGTCGCAACGGAATCGGCGGGCCAGGGCCACGGCGCGCTCCGCGGTGCCGCGCGTGGGCAGCAGGGTGCGGGCCGCGTCCCGGACGACCACGTGCGGGAGCTGCGCGTCGTAGGCGGCGGTCCGGGCCCCGGGCTCGGCCGAGGTGTAGACGACGGCGCCGTCCGCGGGGAAGCGCCTGAGGAGACCGTCGACGAAGACCTCGATGCCTCCCTGGCGCGGCGGGAGATCGTTGGTGACGACAAGGGTGCGGCGGGTGCGGGGGTGCGGTTCGGGCATGGGGGCGACGCTAGGAGCGGGGCGGGGCCCGGCGCGTCGGAGGCCGGTTCGCTCCTCGGGGTCAACCCGTGGCATGACGAGGCCGCGGCGTCTCCACCCCGGCGGCGACGCGGCCGCGGGTCCGGCCGGGCGAGAATCGGCGGTATGACCAAGCAGCCCGCCGCCCTGACGGCCTGGACCGGTGCGTCGTCGTACCCGTACGTGACGGGCGCCGCGCTGACCGTCGGCACCGCCGTGGAGCTGGGCTTCTTCCCGGGCTCGCTGACGATGGAGCTCGCGGTCCTCGTCTGCGCGGCCTCGCTGATGTGGCGCCGCGCCTGTCCGCCGGTCGGGCTGCTCACGGTCGCCGCGGCCCTCGTGAGCTTCGGCGCGGACACGGCGCTGTCGCTCTCGGCGATGGTCTGCGGGCCCATGGGCTGCTACGTGCTGGCCCGGCACCGCGTCCTGCACCCGGCGCTGCTGGTCGCCGGCGGCGCGTTCGGCGCCCTGTCCGTCAACCTCGTCCACATCGCGAGCTGGGCGCGCGACGACCGGCTGCCGGACGTGCCGGCCCTCGGCGAGGCGGGCTCGCTGAGTCTGTTCACGGAGACGTTCGGACTCTCCGCGTTCGTGCTGGCCGCGGTCGCGCTCGGGGACGCGGTCCGCTCGCGCGAACTGGCCCGCAGCGAACGGGAACTGGCGCATGCTCAGGTGATCGGCATGGAGCGCCGGCAGGCCGCGGAGGCGGAGCGTGCCGCGATCGCCCGCGAACTGCACGACATCGTCGCCCATTCGGTGTCCATGATCGCCGTCCAGGCGGAGAGCGCGTCCTACACGACACCGGACCTGTCCCCCGCGGCGCGGGAGGGCTTCCAGCAGATCGCGGGCACGGCCCGGTCGTCGATGGCCGAACTGCGCAGGCTGCTGGGCGTGCTGCACCAGGACGGGAGCGCAGGGACGGCGCCGCAGCCCACCCTCGCTCGCCTGGCGGACCTGATCGAGCAGCACCGGGCGGTGGCAGGTGCCGCCGAGCTGACGGTGACGGGCGAGCGGGTGTCACTGGCCGCGGCGTGGGAGCTGTCGGCGTACCGGATCGTGCAGGAGTCCCTGACGAACGTGCGCAAGCACGCGCCGGGCGCCCGCGCCTCGGTCGCGCTGGGCTACGGCAGGGACCGGCTGACGATCACCGTCGCGGACGACGGTCCAGGACCGGCGCCCGGCGGGGAGCCGGCCGGGCACGGCCTGCCGGGGATGCGCCGGCGGGCCGCCCTGGTCGGCGGCACGCTGGCGGCGGGCCCGGGCCCGTCCGGCGGCTTCCTGGTGCAGGCGGAGCTCCCGTGGTGACCCGCCCGACGGACCCCGGGCACGTGATCCGCACGCTGGTCGCCGACGACCAGGCGGTCGTGCGCACCGCGTTCGCCAACCTCCTGGCCACACAGCCGGACATCGAGGTCGTCGCCGAGGCGCCGGACGGCGCGGAAGCGGTACGGCTGGCCGCCGAGCACCGCCCGGACGTCGTGCTCCTGGACATCCGGATGCCGGGGACGAACGGGATCGAGGCGGCCCGCGCGATCCTCGACGCCGCCCGGGCCCGTGGCGGTACGACGAAGGCCCTGATGCTCACGACGTTCGGGCTCGACGCGTACGTGTACGACGCACTCGCCGCGGGCGCCTCCGGCTTCCTCCTGAAGGACGCCACCTTTCCCGAACTGCTCCACGCGGTGCGGGTGGTGGCCGCGGGGAACGCGCTGCTGGCGCCGGAGATCACCAAGCGGCTGGTAGCCGAGTTCGCCCGGCAGCGCGCCGGCGTCCCGCCCCGCCACAGCGTCGCGGGCCTGACGGCCCGCGAGGCGGAGGTGCTCGTGCTCATCGCGCGCGGGCTGTCGAACGCGGAGATCGCGGCGCACCTCACCATCACCGACCACACGGTGAAGACCCACATCAACCGGCTGTTCGCGAAGCTGGAGCTGCGCGATCGCGCGCAGGCGGTGATCGCCGCGTACGAGACGGGGCTGGTCCGGCCGGGGTCCTAGGGCGTGTCTGACGATCTCCGTCGTCCGGGCCGTCCCGGGCGTCGGCGCGGCGCGTCAGCCGAAGGTCGCCCGCTCCAGCCAGAAGTCCAGGAGCCCGCGGTCGCCCACGACCTCGAGGGCCGGGTCGTCCGGGGAGGTGCGGCGGTAGAAGGCGAGCAGCAGCGCGGTCAGCGGGCCGCGCAGCGCGACGTCGGCGCGGGCGTGCTCGTGGCGCCAGACCAGGCCGTCGTCGGCGAGCTCGACGAACCACTCGGCGGGCGCCCCACCGGCCGGGACGTCGGTGGCATGCAGGTGCAGGCTCCGGCCGCCGCGGCGCAGCTCGTTGGCGGTGTCCTCGGGGTACGTGTCCTGCGCGAAGCGGACGATCCGCAGCCACTCCTCGACGGTGTCGGCCACGACGTCCGGCGCCACGTCGTAGTCGGCCTTGGCGGCGAGCGCGGCGTCGGCGCGGTGGATCACCGTCTCGTGGGTCATGCGGCGGGCCCAGAACCCGGCGTCCCGCTGCCAGGACCAGCTCCACACGGGCAGTCCGGCCCCGGCGGCGCGCAGTTCGGCGGCGAGGAGCGCGGCGCCCTCGGCGAGCCAGGCGTCCAGCGCGGCGGGATCCTCGTCGTCGGGTCCCGTGAAGTCCGGTACGGCCTCGTCGGGTACTTCCTCGCTCGCGCGGGTCCGTACGATCGTCGCGGCCCAGCGGTGCGCGCCGCCGACGTGCACGGCGAGCTCGCGCAGGCTCCAGTCGGGGCAGCTCGGGACGGTGACGGAGAGGTCGGCGCCGGCCAGATGCTGTCGGAGCAGCACCGTCTGGGCGACGATCTCGGCGCAGTAGCGCTCGTGCGTGAGCAGGCCGTGGGAGGCCGTGTGCGGGGTCATCCGGTGACCTTACGGAACCTCCGCCCCGCTCAGCACCACGATTTCGGCGGCGTCGAAGGCGACACCGACCTCGGCGCCCTGGTCCGGCGCCGCCCGCAGCGCGCACGCCGCCTCGAGGCGGGGCGCGTCGCCGGGCTGGAGCTGGAGCGCCACATGGGTGCCCCGGAAGGTGCGGGCGGCCACCGTGCAGGTCAACTGTGCGTCGGCGGGCTCGACGAGCCGGACTCCCGTGGGGCGTACGAGGATCCGCACCCGGCCGGGGGTGGAGCCGGCGGGCACCGGGACCTTGCCCCACGGGGTGTCGGCGGCGTCGCCGGAGACGGAGACGGTGGCCTCGACCACGTTGTCGAAGCCGAGGAAGCGGGCCACGAACTCGTCGGCGGGCCGCTGCCAGACCTCCAGCGGGGTGCCGGTCTGCGCGATGCGGCCGTCGCGCATGACGACGACGCGGTCCGCGAGCGCGAAGGCCTCACCCTGGTCGTGGGTGACGGCGAGCACGGTCGTGCCCAACTCGCCGAAGAGCTCCCGCAGTTCGACGACGAGGCGTTCGCGCAGCGAGCGGTCGAGCTGGCCGAGGGGCTCGTCCAGCATCAGCAGCCGGGGGCGCGGGGCCAGGGCGCGGGCGAGCGCGACGCGCTGCTGTTCGCCGCCGGAGAGTGCGGAGACGGGCCGGCGGGCGGCGCCCGGCAGCCCCACCAGGTCGAGCAACTCCCTTACCCTCGTGTCCTGTTCGGCGCGCGAGGCGCCGTGCATGCGCAGCCCGAAAGCGACGTTGGCTCCGGCGTCCCGCTGCGGGAACAGCTGGTGGTCCTGGAACATGAGGCCGACGCCCCGCTTGTGCGCGGGCACGCCGCGCTGGTCGCGCCCGCCGAGCGCGACCCGGCCGCCGTCCAGCGGCTGGAGCCCCGCGACGGCCCGCAGCAGCGTCGACTTGCCGCTGCCGCTGGGACCGAGGACGCACACGATCTCGTGCTCGGCGACCTCCAGGTCCACGTGGTCGAGCACCGCGCGTCCGCCGAACCGTACGGTCGCGTCGTCGAGTTCGAGCAGGGCCGCCATCAGAACTCCCCGGTCTGGGCCCGTGCGGGCCGGATGCGTTCGAGCAGCAGGAGGCAGACGGCGCAGACGACCATGAGGACCGTCGACAGCGCCATCGCCTGCCCGTAGTTGAGGTCACCCGCGCGGCCGAGCAGGCGGGCCACCGCGACCGGCAGCGTCGGGTTGTCGGGCCGCGCGATGAACACCGTCGCGCCGAACTCGCCGAGCGACACGGCGAACGCGAACCCGGCGGCGACGAGCAGCGCCCGCCGCACCATCGGCAGATCGACCTCGCGCCAGGCCCGCAGCGGCGAGGCGCCGAGCACGGCCGCGGCCTCCCGCAGCCGCCCGTCCACGGCGCGCAGCACCGGCAGCATGGTCCGCACGACGAAGGGCACGCCGACCAGGGCCTGGGCGAGCGGCACGAGCCACCACGACTGGCGCAGGTCCAGGGGCGGTTCGTCGAGCGTGATGAGGAAGCCGAAGCCGACGGTGACCGCGGAGACGCCGAGCGGCAGCATGAGCAGCGCGTCGAAGCCGCGCACGAGCCGGCCGGTCATGGAGGTCTCCCCGGCCGGGCTTGTCCGGGACCGGGGAAGGGTGAGCGCCGCCGCGGCGAGCCCGCCGACGACGAGGGCGATCGCGGTGGCGGCGAGCGCGTAGCGCAGGGAGTTCCAGACGGCGTCGACGGGTGGCACGAGGAAGGTGCCGCCGTCGGCCTCGCCGAGCGCCCGGAAGTAGGCGAGACCGTAGCCGCCGGGGGTGTCGAACGAGCGCTGGACGAGCACGCCCAGCGGCAGCAGGATCAGCACGGCGACGGTGGCGAGGACGAGGCCGAGCAGGGTGCGCTGGCCCGCGCCGCGCGGCCGGTGCGCGGTGTGCGCGGCGTCGACGAGGCGCAGCGTGCTCTCGCGGCGCCGCACGGTCCAGGCGTGCACGAGCAGGATGAGCCCGACGGCCGCGAACTGCACGAGGGTCAGCACGGCGGCGGTGGACAGGTCGAAGATCTGCGCCGTCTGCCGGTAGATCTCGACCTCGAGCGTCGAGAAGCCGGGCCCGCCGAGGATCTGCACGACGCCGAACGACGTGAACGTGAAGAGGAAGACCATGAGCGCCGCGGCCGCCACGGCAGGACCGAGCGCGGGCAGCGTCACCCTGCGCCAGACCGCGAACCGCGAGGCGCCGAGCATCCGCGCGGCCTCCTCCTGACGGGGGTCGAGCTGGGCCCACAGGCCGCCGACGGTCCGGACGACGACGGCGTAGTTGAAGAAAACGTGCGCGATCAGGATCGCCCACACCGTGGTGTCGAGGCGGACGCCCCACAGGTCGTCGAGGAGCCCGCCGCGGCCCACGAGCGCGAGGAACGCGGTGCCGACGACGACGGTCGGCAGCACGAACGGCACGGTCACCGCGGCCCGCAGCAGCTGCTTGCCGGGGAACTCGAGGCGTGCGAAGACGTACGCGCCGGGCAGGGCGACCAGCAGGGTCAGCGCGGTGGAGGCGAGCGCCTGCCACGCGGTGAACCACAGCACGTGCCGCACGTCCGCCTGCCCGAGCACGTCGAGGATCCGCCCGAACCGCCAGACCCCGTCGGCGTGCAGACCGCGCTCGACGATCGCGGCGACGGGGTAGGCGAAGAACAGCCCGAAGAACGCGACGGGCACGGCCATCAGGCCGAGCCGAGCCGCGCTCCCCGGACGGCTCCGGGGCCGGCGACGGGCCGCCTCGGCGGGGGCTACTTCCTGACGAGCGACGTCCACGCCTTGACCCAGTCGTCACGGTGGTCCGCGATGTCCCGCGGGTCCATGGTCTGCGGCTTGTCGACGGCGACCGCGTACTTGGTGTACTCGGCGGGCGCGACCGCGTCCTCGGCGACCGGGTCGACGAACATGTTGAGCGGCATGTCCTCCTGGAACTCCTTGGAGATCAGGAAGTCGAGGAGCGCCTTGCCGCCCTTCTCGTTCTTCGCCCCGTCGAGCAGGCCCGCGAACTCGGTCTGCCGGAAGCAGGTGCCGGTCGCGACACCGACCGGCGAGGTCCTCGGCTGCGGGTCGGCGTAGATGGCCTCGGCGGGCGGCGAGGACGCGTACGACACGACGAGCGGTCGGTCGCCGCCGGCCTTCCGGCCGCCCGCGCTGCCGGAGAACTCCTCGTTGTAGGCCTGGTCCCAGCCGCTGACGACCTTCACGCCGTTGGCGGTGAGCTTCTTCCAGTAGGCCTGCCAGCCGTCGTCGCCGTACCGGGCGGCGCTGCCGAGCAGGAAGCCGAGGCCCGGCGAGGACGTCGAGGCGTCCTCCGTGACCAGCAGGTTCCTGTAGGCGGGCCGCGCGAGGTCCGCAAAGGTGGCGGGCGGCGCCAGCTTGTGATCGGCGAAGTACTTCTTGTCGTAGTTGACGCAGATGTCGCCGGTGTCGACGGGGGTGACGCGGTTCTTGCCCCGGTCCAGGCGGTAGCGGTCCGGGATCCGGTCGATGCCCTTGGCCTCGTACGAGGTGAACAGGCCGTTGTCGAGGGCGCGGGACAGGAGCGTGTTGTCCACGCCGAAGAACACGTCGCCGAGCGGGTTGCCCTTGGTCAGGATCGCCTTGTTGACGGCCTGCCCGGCGTCGCCGTCCTCGACGACCTTCACCCGGTAGCCGGACTTCTTCTCGAAGTCCTTGAGCACCTTCTTGGAGACGGCCCACGAGTCGTGGCTGACGAGCGTGACCGTCCTGCTGTCGCCGCCGCCCGCGCCACCGTCGCCCGAGGACGACGAGCCGCACGCGGACAGCGCGACGAGACCGAGCCCGACGGCCACGGCCGCGTATGCCTTCTTGTTGCTCACTGGTTTTCCTCCTGGGGGTGACCAGGAAGAGACGCGGCCCTGCCCGGAGCCTTTCCCGGCCCCGGGCAGGGCGCAACAGCTTGAGTGGTGACCGAACTTCCTACCCAGAATGACCTGGGCAAGGTTCAGAGGGTCTGCGGCTCTGCCGCACTCTCAGCGCTGTGGCGCTCCCCTGTCGGAATATGAAGATGTGGTACTGGGGGCAAGGCTACCGCTCGGTGGCGGCGAGCTGCCCACACGCCCCGTCGATCTCCTGGCCGCGGGTGTCCCGGACGGTGACGGGCACGCCGTGCGCGGCGATCGCCTCGACGAACGCCTTCTCGTCCTCGGGGCGCGACGCGGTCCACTTCGAGCCCGGGGTCGGGTTCAGCGGGATCAGGTTGACGTGCACGGGCTTGCCCCGCAGCAGCCGCCCGAGCCGGTCGCCCCGCCAGGCCTGGTCGTTGATGTCCCGGATGAGCGCGTACTCGATCGACAGGCGGCGCCCCGACCTGGCGGCGTACTCCCATCCGGCGTCGAGCACCTCGCGCACCTTCCACCGCGTGTTCACGGGGACGAGGGTGTCGCGCAGCTCGTCGTCGGGGGCGTGCAGCGAGATCGCGAGGCGGCACTTGAAGCCCTCGTCGGCGAACCGGTGGATGGCGGGCACCAGCCCGACCGTCGACACCGTGATGCCGCGCTGGCTGAGCCCGAGACCGTCGGGCTCGGGGTCGGTCAGCGCGCGGATGGCCCCCACGACCCGCTTGTAGTTGGCGAGCGGCTCGCCCATCCCCATGAACACGATGTTGCTGAGCCGCGCCGGCCCGCCGGGGATCTCCCCGTCGCGCAGTGCGCGCATCCCGTCGACGATCTGGTGGACGATCTCGCCGGTCGACAGGTTGCGGTCGAGGCCGGCCTGCCCGGTCGCGCAGAACGGGCAGTTCATCCCGCATCCGGCCTGCGACGAGATGCACATCGTCACCCGGTCCGGGTACCGCATCAGCACGGACTCGACGAGCGTCCCGTCGAACAGCCGCCACAGCGTCTTGCGGGTCGTGTCGCTGTCCGTCGACAGATGCCGCACGACGGTCATCAGCTCGGGCAGCAACGCCTCCCGCAGCTTCTCCCGCGACCCGGCGGGAATGTCGGTCCACTCCGCGGGGTCGTGCGCGTACCGCGCGAAGTAGTGCGTCGACAGCTGCTTGGCGCGGAACGGCTTCTCACCGATCGCGGCAACAGCCTCCTTCCGCTCGGCGGGCGAAAGGTCGGCGAGGTGCCGCGGCGGCTTCTTGGCTCCGCGGGGGGCGACGAATGTGAGTTCTCCGGGCTTAGGCATGGCTGTACCAGTGTGGCAGATGGAACGCGGTGACCTGGATTCGTCGCCCGGCCCCGGGCGCCGGCGCGGGTGACGCGGCAGGGCCCGGGCCGCGTGGTGCGGTCCGGGCCCTGTCTCGTGCGGGGTCGCCCTGCGGCGGTGGGTCAGCCGTGGGCGGTGGGTCAGCTCTGGGCGGTGTCGTCGCCCGTCTGGGTCGTGGCCTCGGCCGCGGCTGCCTTCTCGCGCATCTTGCGCAGCAGCTCCGCCTTCTGGTCGGCCGCGCGCTTGCGGTCGAGGTTGCGGTACGGGCCGTTGTTCTGCCGCTCGGCGCGGGACTGCTTCTTGCGCTGGCCGCCGCCCTGGCCCACGGGGTTGTTGATGTTCTTGCTGTCGGTCACGGGTTCTCCCGGCGATGAGGTGAAGTGATCTACGGATGCGTCGGTGGGGGACGGGCGGCGACATCGAAGGACGTCGGCGAGGCCCGTCGCGCTCTCACTCGTAAATCGGCGTCTGGAAGAACATGCCGAGGACGTTACCCGCTCCCGCCGCCCCGGCGCACCGCACTTTTCCGCGAGCGGGACCGGCTCAGTTGAGGAGGGCCGCGAACACCGCGACCATGTTCGCCCCGTACTGCTTCCAGCGGTGCGTACCCCGGCAGTACTGACGCGGCCTGCGCCGTCCGCCCTGGTCGATCAGCACCTGGCACCACTTGCACGGGAGATCACCCGTGTACGTACCGTCCTTCTCCAGCCTGGCCCGCCCCATGGCCCAGGAGCCTACGACCACCGGCCCCCGCCGGTGAAGGCGAGGGCCGGTGGGCCGGTGCAAGGGCGGCAGAGGTTGCGGGCGGCTCAGCCCGATCCGACGAACAGCACCAGGAGCAGCCACACCACCGGTGCCGTCGGCAGCAGGGAGTCCAGGCGGTCCATGATGCCGCCGTGGCCCGGCAGCAGGGTGCCCATGTCCTTGATGCCGAGGTCGCGCTTGATCATCGACTCGCCGAGGTCGCCCAGGGTCGCCGACGCGGCGACGCAGACGCCGAGGACGAGGCCCTGCCACCAGGTGCCGTCGTCGACGAGGAACTGCATGCACAGCACGCCCGCCGCCATCGCGAAGGACACGGCGCCCAGGAGTCCCTCGCGGGTCTTGCCGGGGCTGATGCGCGGGGCCAGCTTGTGCTTGCCGAAGCGCCAGCCGATCGCGTACGCGCCCGTGTCGCTGACCACCGTGAGGATCAGGAAGGTCAGGACGCGCCAGGGGCCGTCGTCCGCGGTGAGCATCATCGCCACGAACGTCGCGAGGAACGGCACGTAGAAGGCGGCGAAGACACCCGCCGTGACGTCCTTGAGGTAGCCCTCGGGCGGCTCGGTCATCCGCCAGACGAGGACGGCGAGCGCGGTCAGCGCCATGGCCACCCACGCGCCCTCGGCCCCGCGGACGTACCCGGCGACGACCATCGCCGCGCCACCCACCGCGAGCGGGATCAGCGGCGCCTTGATGCTCTTGCGCTCCTGGAGGCGCGAGGTGAGCTCCCACAGGCCGACGACGACGGCGACCGCGATGACGCCGACGAAGACGGCCTTGACGACGAACAGCGACGCGATGATCACCGCGCCGAGGCCGACGCCCACGCCTATGGCGGCTCCGAGATCGCGTCCCGCGCTCTTCTTCGGCTTCGGTGCCGGGGGCTGCTCCGGCTCCGGAGCGGCGGGGGCGGGCTGCGGGCTTGCGCCGGTCATGGGCTCCTGCGGCGTCTCGTCGCGGAACAGAGGACCGCTCAGCCGAGCGGTCCTCCGGTCGTCCTGGCCACCGCCCTCTGAGAGACCGCCAGAGGGCACGTCAGGCATATCGGGCACGATGGGCATGGGCCGAGTCTCGCCAACCGCGTGCGGTTCGTACGCGGGACCCGCCGGAGCGTGACCCTGGTCGTACGAGGGGTCGTACGAGGGGCCGTACCCGGGGGCCGCGCCGTACGCGCCCCCGTGGTCGTACCCCTGGCCGGGAGCCTGACCGGGCCCGTGGCCGGGAGCCTGGCCGTGGCCGGGCCCCTGGCCGTACGAGGCGGAGGCACCCTGGTCGGCGGGGGCGCCATGGCCGTACGCGGGTCCCTGGCCCCGGGCCGGGCCGGTTCCGTACGCGGAGCTCTCGCCGTACGAGGGCTCCTGCCCGTGCACGGGGCCGGCCGACGCACCCCAGGAAGAGTCGTTCACGGATTCCTCGAACCTCGATGTTCCGCGCTGGCTCAGACTTCGAGCAGCTCGGCTTCCTTGTGCTTGAGCAGCTCGTCGACCTGCGCCACGTACTTGGCGGTGGTGTCGTCGAGCTCCTTCTCCGCGCGACGGCCCTCGTCCTCGCCGACCTCGCCGTCCTTGACGGCCTTGTCGATGGCGTCCTTGGCCTTGCGGCGCACCGAGCGGATGGAGACCTTGCTGTCCTCCGCCTTCGTCTTCGCGACCTTGATGTAGTCGCGCCGGCGCTCCTCGGTGAGCTCGGGGAACGTCACACGAATGATGCTGCCGTCGTTGCTCGGGTTGACGCCGAGGTCGGAGTCCCGGATCGCCTGCTCGATGTTGCGCAGCGCGCTCTTGTCGAACGGGGTCACCACGGCCATCCGCGGCTCGGGCACCGAGAACGAGGCCAGCTGGTTGATCGGCGTCAGTGCGCCGTAGTAGTCCGCCACGATCTTGTTGAACATCGCCGGGTGCGCACGACCGGTGCGGATCGCGGCGAAGTCCTCCTTGGCGACCACGACGGCCTTCTCCATCTTCTCCTCGGCCTCGAGGAGGGTCTCTTCGATCACCACTTGCTCCTGCGTGTCTTGAGTGAGGCCCGGCATGCACGGGGCGGCCGGCTGCGTCGTGTGTCTTCGATGCTGCGTGGTCGGGCGTTCGTGCGGTGGTCCCCCGCGGTTCGTCGCGCGGTTCCCTGCACCGTGTCCGACCGGCAGGACATTGTCCATCCCCCGCGGGCGGGGCGGCGGACGGGGTCAGGCGCGGGTGCCGTGCTCGCCCACGAGCGTCCCGATCTTCTCACCCTTGACGGCGCGGGCGATATTGCCCGAGGCGAGAAGCTCGAAGACGAGGATGGGGAGCTTGTTGTCCCGGCAGAGGGTGATCGCGGTCATGTCGGCGACCTTCAGGTCCCGGGTGATGACCTCGCCGTAGCTGAGCGCGTCGAACTTGACGGCCGCGGGGTTGGCCTTGGGGTCCGAGTCGTAGACGCCGTCCACGCCGTTCTTGCCCATGAGCAGCGCCTCGGCGTCGATCTCGAGGGCGCGCTGCGCGGCGGTGGTGTCCGTGGAGAAGTACGGCATGCCCATGCCGGCGCCGAAGATGACGACGCGGCCCTTCTCCAGGTGACGCACGGCGCGCAGCGGGATGTACGGCTCCGCGACCTGGCCCATCGTGATGGCGGTCTGCACGCGGCTGTCGATGCCTTCCTTCTCCAGGAAGTCCTGGAGGGCCAGGCAGTTCATGACGGTGCCGAGCATGCCCATGTAGTCGGAGCGGGCCCGGTCCATGCCGCGCTGCTGGAGCTCGGCTCCGCGGAAGAAGTTGCCGCCGCCGATGACGACGGCGATCTGCGCCCCGTCGCGGACGACGGCCGCGATCTCACGGGCGATGGCGTGCACCACGTCGGGGTCGACTCCCAGACCCCCGCCCCCGGCGAAGGCCTCGCCGGAAAGCTTCAGCAGAAAGCGCCCCGCGCCTTTGCCGTCGTCGCTGTTGTCCTTGTCGGCCTGGGTGGTGGTCATGGAATCTCGCCTCTTTTGCTTGGCACACATACGAAGGAGGCCACTGCCGATGGGGTGGTTCGCATCCCATGCGCGGCAATGGCCTCCTCGTCACATCTGCGGTCGTCCGGCACGTACCCGGGCGACTGCTGTCGACCCTAGCGGGGTCTCCCGTCGGGCGCGGTACGGACTCAGATGCCGACCTTGATGCGCGAGAAGCGCTTCAGGGTGACACCGGCCTCCTGGAGGACCTTCTCGACGGACTTCTTGTTGTCGAGGGCGTACGGCTGACCGAGCAGCGTGGCGTCCTTGAAGAAGCCGTTGAGGCGACCCTCGACGATCTTCGGCAGGGCGGCCTCGGGCTTGCCCTCGGCGCGGGTGGTCTCCTCGGCGACGCGACGCTCGGTCTCGACGACGTCGGCCGGGACGTCCTCGCGGGAGAGGTACTTCGGCGCGAAGGCGGCGATGTGCTGCGCGACGCCCTTGGCGACCTCGGCGTTCTCCTTGTCCAGCTCGACGAGGACACCGATCTGCGGGGGCAGGTCGGGCATCGTGCGGTGCATGTACGCGGAGACGTAACCGCCGGTGAACTGCGCGAAGCGGTCCAGGACGATCTTCTCGCCGAGGTTGGCGTTCGCCTCGTCGACGAAGGCCTGCACGGTCTTGCCGGGCTCGATCTCGGAGGCGAGGAGCGCCTCGAGGTCGGCCGGGGAGGTCTTGGCGACGTGCGCGGCCAGCTGGTTCGCGACCGACTGGAACTTCTCGCCCTTGGCGACGAAGTCCGTCTCGCACTTCAGCTCGACGATGACACCCGAGGTGTTGTCGTCGGCGATGAGGGAGACCACGGCGCCGTTCTCGGCGGAGCGGCCCTCGCGCTTGGCGACGCCCTTCTGGCCCTTGATGCGCAGGGCCTCGACGGCCTTGTCGACGTTGCCCTCGGCCTCGTCGAGCGCCTTCTTGCAGTCCATCATGCCGGCGCCCGTGAGCTCGCGGAGCTTCTTGACGTCAGCGGCGGTGTAGTTCGCCATGATCCTGGTTTTCTCTCTACGAAGTCTGAGAAGTCGGAGTCTGAGACATCGGGGCCAGTGCCGGTCCGGGGGGTCCAGGAGGTCTGACTCGGATGACTCGAAGGTCACGGGTGAACGGCGGGGGCCGCACGGGCCCCCGCCGTCACCTCATGAAACCGGTACCCGTACGGGTCAGGCCTGCTCGGCGTCCGCGGCCGGAGCGGCGTCCGCAGCCGGAGCAGCGTCCGCGGCCGGGGCGGCAGCCTCGGCCTCGGCGGGAGCGGCGGCCTCGGCC
>NZ_WWIA01000349.1 GCF_009870065.1 Streptomyces sp. SID5785
CTGCCCTGATCGCGAACGGCGCTGCGAGGAACCCTCGCCGCCGCGCCGTCCTCAAGGACGGAAGGTGCGCCGGTAGGCGTCGGGCGGGACGCCGACGCTGCGGTGGAAGTGCCGGCGCAGGGTCGTGGCGGTGCCCATGCCGGTCGCCGCGGCGATGGTGTCGACGGTGGCGTCGGTGGTCTCCAGGAGCTCCTGCGCGTGGCGGATGCGCTGGCTGTGCAGCCACTGCAGCGGTGTCGTCCCGGTGAGCTCCTTGAAGTGCCGGGCGAGGTGACGTGAACTCATGCCGGCCTGACGGGCCAGGTCCTCCACGGTGAGGGGCCGGCCGATGCGTTCCAGCGCCCAGGGAAACAGCTCGGCGAGGGGATGGTTGCCCGGTGCGGGCAGCGGCGTGGAGATGAACTGGGCCTGGCCGCCGTCGCGGTGGGGCGGCACGACCAGCCGGCGGGCCACCTTGTTGGCGTCGGCCGAGCCGTGATCGAGCCGCACCAGATGCAGGCACAGGTCCATCGCGGCGGCCTTGCCCGCGGAGGTGAGGACGTCGCCGTTGTCCACGTACAGGACGTCCGGATCGACCGTGGCCGCGGGGTGGCGCCGGGCCAGCTTCCGGGTGTGGGCCCAGTGCGTGGTGGCGCGCCGCCCGTCGAGCAGCCCGGCCGCGCCCAGGACGAAGGCGCCCGTGCACAGGGAGGCCACGCGCGCACCGGCGGTGTGCGCCGCGCGTACGGCACGGACCAGTGCGGCGGGCGGCTCGCGGTCCGTGTCGGCCCAGCCGGGCACGATCACGGTGTCGGCGTGCGCGAGACGGTCGAGCCCGTGGTCCGGGTCGAGGCGGAAGCGGCCGACCTGCACCGGACCGTCCCCGCACAGCGCGAAGTCGTACCAGGGGTCCACCAGGTGGGTCAGATCGGTCCCGAAGACCTCGAGGGCGACGGACAGTTCGTAGGGGAGCATGCCGTCCGTGACGGCCAGTGCGACGCTGGGCATGTCCGAAACTGTACGCGTCATGTCGTTTCCGACGCTCGTGCGGGGCGCCGGCCGGCAGCCAGGATGTGGGGGTCGGGCCGCGGATCGACGACAGCGCCGCGGCATCTCACCTACAGGGGGTACGTCTCATGGCGTCGCAGAAGCTGGTTGCCGTGTTCGGCGCGTACGGGCACACCGGGAGGTTCGTGGTCGCGGAGCTGGCCGCGCGCGGGTACGTCCCTGTACCGTCCGGGCGCCACGCGCAGGCCCTGCGCGAACTGGCGCACGACCTCGGACTCGAGCCCCGGGTGGCAACGGTCGAGGACGCGGACTCGCTGGACCGGGCCCTGGCGGGGGCGGTGGCCGTCATCAACTGCGCCGGCCCCTTCGCGACGACCACCGGCCCCCTGATCGACGCCGCCCTGCGCGCGAAGATCCCGTACTTGGACGTGGCCGCCGAACTCGAGGCGAATCTCGACACGTTCGCCCACCACCGCGAGCGGGCACATGAGGCGGGAACGGTGATCGTCCCGGCGATGGCCTTCTTCGGCGGCCTCGGCGACCTGCTGGCCACCGCCGCGATGGGCGACTGGCCGCAGGCCGACGAGGTCCACATCGCCTACGCGCTGAGCAGCTGGCACCCCACCGCCGGGACACGGCTGTCGGGCGCCGTGTCCCGCGAGCGCCGTGGCGACGACGTCCGGCTGCGCTACCGCGCCGGGCAGTGGGAGCGACGCACCGATGCCGCGCCCACGCTGACCTGGACCTTCCCGCACCCGACGGGGCCGCGGGAGGTCATCGGGGAGTTCACGATGGCGGATGTCGTCACCGTCGCCCACCACCTGTCCGTCCCGGACGTCACGACGTACATGACCGTCGAAGCGGTGCGGGACGTCGCCGCGCCCCACACACCGGCGCCGGCCGCCACCGACCCGCACGGGCGCTCCGACCAGACCTTCCTGGTCGACGCCGTCGTCCGCTCGGGCGGGCGCGAGCGCCGCGCGACGGCTCGCGGGCAGGACATCTACGCGGTCACGGCGCCCCTGGTCGTCGAGGCCCTCGAACGCGTCCTGACCGGCCGCACGCGGTGCACCGGTGTCGCCTCCGCGGGCGAGATCTTCGACGCGCCGGACTTCCTGCACGCACTGTCCCCGTACCTCGATCTCGACCTCGACCTCGGCCGGTCGCAGGGCGCCTGACCCGGCGAAGGCGACGCGTGCGACAGGCGCCGGAACCCGTCCGGGCGACCCGCGAGGCGGAGGAGTGTCGGTCGCCTGTCGGCGCTCATCGGTGCGCTGTCGGTGGGTTGTAGGACGGCATTGACACCTTTCGGGGAGCGGCCGCCGCGGTGAGCGGGGCGGTCCCTACCCCGAGGAGCCACTGTGCGTACTCCTGTCACGATCATCGGTGCCGGACTCGGCGGACTGACCCTGGCCCGCGTCCTGCAGATCCACGGGATCCCGGTCACGGTCTACGAGGCGGAGAGCGATGCCACGTCCCGCGCCCAGGGCGGCATGCTCGACATCCATGAGGACAACGGGCAGGCGGCGCTGCGAGACGCCGGGCTGCTCGACGCGTTCCGTTCCCTCGTCGTCGAGGGCCGCGAGACGATGCGGCTGGTGGACCGGGACGGATCCGTCCTGCACGAGACGGCCGACGACGGCACGGGCGGGCGGCCCGAGATCCAGCGCGGCGCGCTGCGGCAGGCACTGCTCGACTCGCTGCGCGCCGGCACCGTCCGCTGGGGGCGCAAGGCCGACGGCGCGCGTGCCCTCGGTGACGGCCGCCACGAAGTGACGTTCGCCGACGGCGGCACGGTCGAGACGAGCGTCCTCGTGGGCGCCGACGGTGCGTGGTCCCGCATCCGCCCCCTGCTCTCCGGCGCGCAACCCGCGTACGTCGGGACCTCCTTCGTGGAGACCTATCTCCACGACGCGGACACGCGGCACACCACGTGCGCACAGACCGTGGGCGGCGGGTCGATGATCGCGCCCTCGCCGGGCAAGGAGATCTTCGCGCACCGCGAGTCCGGGGACACGCTCCACGCCTACATCGCCCTGTCCCGGCCGCTCGCCTGGTTCGACGCGATCGACTTCGGTGACCCGGCGTCGGCAGCCACCCGGATCGTGGCGGAGTTCGAGGGCTGGGCTCCGGAACTCACCGCGCTGATCTCGGACAGCGACACCGCGCCGGTGCTGCGCCCCCACTTCGCGCTCCCGCCCGAGCATCGCTGGTCCCGGGTGCCGGGAGTGACCCTGCTCGGCGACGCGGCTCACCTCGCGGCGCCGAACGGAGAGGGAGCCAACCTCGCCCTGCTCGACGGAGCGGAACTCGGCAAGGCGCTCGCCTCGCACGGCGACGGCACCGAGGCGGCTCTCGCGGCCTACGAACAGGCGCTGTTCGCGCGCAGCGCCGAAGCGGTCACCTACGACGGAGCCGAGGTCCACGGCATCGACTCGGAGAAGAACACGGCGCAGCACATGCTGGAGATGCTCACCCAGTAGTAGATCGGTGCGCGCGCATGGCCGAGGACGCGTGCCTCGAGGTGAGGCGGGCGGGGACCTCTGCGCCATAAATTCCCGATGCCCCGGGGAGGGGCGCTGTGCGAGGATCGCGACCATGAAGCGGCCTGAGCGCATTGCTGTCATCGGGGCGGGCGTCCTCGGATCCAGTGTGGGATGGAACCTGGCGCGGCGCGGCGCCGACGTGGTCCTCGTCGAGGCGGGGCAGCCGGGCGAAGGCGTCACCAACTGGTCCTTCTCCTGGGTCAATGCCAGCAACAAGACCGCGCGCAGGTCCTACTTCGACCTGAACGTGGCGGGCATGACCGCGTACCAGGATCTCGCCCGCACCATCGGGCCGGACGCATGGTGGCACCCCACGGGCCACCTGCGCTGGGCGGACGATCCGAAGGCCGGGGCCGAACTCCTCGCGACGGCCGAGCTGTTGGCTGAGCGGGACTACGGGGTAGAGGTGTGCACCGGCGCCGAGGTGCGCCGCCGGCTCGAGCCGTCCGTCGCCGTGCCGGACGAGGTTCCGGTCGTGTTCTTCCCCGGGGAGGCATGGGTGCACGGACGCCACCTCGTGCGCCGCCTGGTGGACCTGTCTGTCGCCGCGGGCGCCACACACCGCTTCGACACCGCGGTCCGGGAGATCGGCACCCATGCGGACGGATCCGTCGCGACCGTCGTGCTGTCCGACGGGAGCCGGCTCGACGTCGACGCAGTCGTCAACGCGGCGGGCCCCAGCGCCTCCCGCGTCGCCGGACTCGTCGGACGGGATCTGCCGATGCGCAGGGAGCCCGGCGCTGTCACACGGCTCGACTGCCCGCGGGTGCCGGTGCGCCGCGCCATGCACGCCCCGCACATCGAGATCCGCCCCGACGGAGGCTCGTCGGTCGTGCTCCACAGCCGAGAGGTCGACGCACGCATCGACACGGAGGAGGATCCGCAGGAACTCGCCCGCCTGCTCCACGACTTGGCCCGCCAGGTCGTACCCGACCTCGGCACGGCGCGCATCATGCGGACCAGGGTGTCCAACCGCCCCATCCCCGGGGACGGATTCCCCTCGGTGGGGTCCGTGGCCTCCGTGCCGGGCTACTACGAGGCGGTCGCACACAGCGGGATCACGCTGGGTCCCGTCATCGGCAGGCTGCTCGCCGAGGAGATCGTGAGCGGGCAGCGGCGGGACGAGATGCTGGCGGACTTCCGCCCGGAGCGTTTCACGCCGTGACGCGTGATGGGTGACGGGTGACGCGTGACGATATGTGACGGTGAGTCCTGCCGGGGCGGGGAGCGCCGACCGGCGTGGAGAGGCCGCTGGGTAGGATGATCGATCATTTGAACCGTGCGGTTCCCGACCCCCCCGGAGGCCTCGTCATGCACCAGCCGATCACTGTCGTCACGGGCGGTAGCCGCGGCATCGGGGCCGCCGTCTGCGCACGGCTCGCCGAGGACGGCCACGACATCGTCCTGGGGTACCGGTCGGACGACGCCGCCGCGGAGAAGGTCGCCGAGACCGTGCGCGCCGCGGGCCGTCGCTGCCTGGCCGTCCGGGTCGACACGGCCGACGAGAGCAGCGTCGACCAGCTGTTCGACGCGGCGACGCAGCAGCTCGGCCCCGTCACCGGCCTGGTCAACAACGCCGGAGTCAGCGGACCCAACGGCCGGCTGGCCGATGCCGACGCCGAGGGCATGCGCCGGGCTCTGGAGGTCAACGTGCTCGGCTACCTGCTGTGCGCGCGGCGTGCCGTGCGGGAGATGACGCGGACCGGCGGCGGCGCCGTCGTCAACATCTCCTCGGCGGCCGCGACGCTCGGCAGCCCCGGCCAGTACGTGCACTACGCCGCGGCCAAGGCGGCCGTCGACGCGATGACCGTGGGCCTCTCCAAGGAGGTCGCCGCGGACGGCATCCGCGTCAACTGCGTGGCGCCCGGCACCATCTGGACGGACTTCCACGAGGACCCGGAGCGGCCGGCCAAGGTCGCGCTCAACGTACCGATGGGCCGGGCCGGGCAGCCCGAGGAGATCGCCGGTGCGGTCTCCTGGCTGCTGTCCGCCGACGCCGGGTACGCGACCGGCGCGGTGCTGCGCGTCGCCGGGGGCATGTAGGGCTACGGGACCGGGGCCGTCGAGACGCGCTCGCCCGGAGCCCGCGCGCCGCGAGATGCGCACCGGAAGGCCGTGGGCACGCGGAAGGGCCTGGCGCCGACGGGGGATGCGGCACCAGGCCCTCGCCCCACAGTAGTACCGACCGACCGGTGATGCCGTGGTTCCGACACCCGGAAACACGGACGAGTCCGAACAGGCGCCGTCGCCCACGCCGTCGGCGTCGGCCCGCGTCGACCGGCGCGGAGCCGGTGGCCGCCGACGTAACCTACAAACGGAACAGGGTCGCATGTGCCGGTCGATATGGGTGATCGGCCAAGCATGAGCAAGCCCTCTTGGGTTTGTGGCCTCGCAGATGCAAGATGGGTGTGTTGTTCGGGGTGGCGGCCACCGCTCCGGTCAGGTCGCGGCCCACAAGGCGAGGTCTTCCATGGTCATGCGTACTCACGACGGCAGCGCCGGTGACGTCGACTACGGCGCCATCGGCTCCGGTTACTCCTCCTTCCGTCGCCCCGACGCCCGCATCGCCCGCGTGATCGCCCGGTCGCTCGGCGACGCCGACACCGTGCTGAACGTCGGCGCAGGCACCGGCTCCTACGAGAGCTCCGGCCACAGCATCACCGCGGTCGAACCGTCGCTGGCCATGCGGGCGCAGCGCCCGGCGCAACTGGCGACGGCCATCGACGCGGTCGCCGAGCACCTCCCGTTCGACGACGGCCGGTTCGACGCGGCCATGGCCCTCTTCAGCGTCCACCAGTGGTCCGACACCGCCGCCGGGCTGCGCGAGATGCGACGCGTCACGCGCGGCCCCGTCGTCATCCTCACCTGCGACCCCACCCTCGTACGGGACTTCTGGCTCTACGACTACGCGCCCGACGTGCTCGACACCGAAGCCCGCCGCTACCCGCACCTCGCCACGCTCACCGAAGCTCTCGGCGGCACCGTGACCGTCGAGCCCGTCCCCATCCCGCTGGACTGCACCGACGGCTTCAACGAGGCGTACTACGGACGCCCCGAGATGCTCCTCGACCCCGCGGCCCGCCAGGCCTGTTCCGCCTGGAGCTTCATCGACGACCGCGCCCGGCAGGCCTTCGACATCTCGCTGCGGCGCGCTCTGGGCTCCGGAGCGTGGGACGAGGCCTTCGGGCACCTGCGCAGCCGCCCCGCGTACCGCGGCTCCCTCGTTCTGCTGAGGGCGACCCGCCAGCCCGCCGCCGGCTGAGCGCGCACGCAAGCGAGCCGGCGCCCACGCCCCTGGGCGCCGGCTTCCCCTCCGCTCACGTGCCCGGCGGTGTCCCCGGTGACCGGGGCCCGCGCAGCCCGTCGATCACGATGCCGAGCAGCCGGTCGGTACGGCCCTGACCGTCCGGACCGCCTCCGGCCCTCCACAGGAACGACACGAGCAGCAGCACCTCGGGTGCCTGGACGCCGGGCCGCACCTGCCGGGCCTCCTCGCAGGCGGTCAGGATCGGATCCAGGGCCGCGGTGACCGGTGGGGGCGCCTCGTGCGGGAGGCCCGTGCGGGTCGCCGCCTCCACGGCCCGGGACGCGCCGCAGCGGCTCCGGCCGTAGCCGGCGAGCCGGGTCAGCCAGTGGCGCAACGCCTCCAGCGGCTCCTGCTCGTGCTCCGCGAGCAGGTGCCGGGCGTCGGCGACCAGCGCTTCGACGTCGGTCCGGTAGACGGTGAGGAGCAGCGCGTCCCGGCTGGGGAAGTGGCGGTACATGGTCCCCTGGCCCACACCGGCGGCCTTGGCGATGGAGTGCAGGGGCGCATCGGGGTCGTCGGTGAAGGCTCCGCGGGCGACGTCGATGATGCGCGCGCGATTGCCCTCGGCGTCCGAACGTCTCGGCCGGGGGCGCGGGGGCGCCGCCGGGCTGCTGCCGCTGGCGGGATCGGGCACGGGGCCGGCCTCTCACTTCCGAGGAGCGCGCCTCTGTCGTGGTGGAGCGAACGGAACGCGTGTCCATCTTGCATCCGCCAGCCTGAAT
>NZ_WWIA01000034.1 GCF_009870065.1 Streptomyces sp. SID5785
GGCAACCCGTTTCCCTCGACCCCCGTCGTCCGGCTCGACTCCTCCGTGGACCTCGGCGGCGCCCCGGTGCCCGACGCGGACTCGGGCAACGTCACGGTCGGCACCCCCACCCTGCGCGAACTCGACCGCATCGTCGACGCGTACCTCGCCGAACCCTCCGCGGCGGGCGGCCGGCGCGGCCGCGCCGTCGCCCTCGTCGGCGGCTTCGGACTCGGCAAGAGCCACGCCCTGCGCGAGACCTACGCCGCGCTCGGCGAGCGCCAGGACGGCCCCGCCCTGTGGATCGTGGACGAACCGGACCGGAACATGGGCCTGATGTACCGCGACCGGCTGCGCGGCCCGGGCGCGACCGAGGCGGGACGCCGCGCGTTCGAGGAGATCGTCCGCGACTACTACGCGTACGTCACCGCCCAGCGCGTCGGCGCCCAGGGCGAGGACCCCCGCCTCGGTGACCTCGGAGAGCTCGCGGCGGGCCTGCGCGAGGGCACCCTCGACCCCGGCAAGGTCGTCGCGGCCCTGCGCTACGACCCCGAGGTGATCAGCCAGGACCTGCGCGAGACGCTGAGCAGCGTCACCGAGCACCGCCGCTTCGCCACGGCGCTCGCGCTGCTGCCCGTCCCCGAGTTCACCCGCATGGTGTGGTCCTGGCTCAACGGCGAGGCACCCGCGGGACCGCTCGTCGAGCGCGGGATCACCGAACCGATCGGCCTGCCCGCGGGGGACGGCCGCGCCGAGTCCAGCGGCATCCACCAGGTCTTCGACGCGCTCGCCGTGCAGGGCTTCGTGCACGCCCGGGTCGGCCGCCCCTACGTGCTGCTCATCGACGCGCTGGAGAAGGTGCTCGACTGGCCCGACGAGCACCGGCGCACGTTCCTCGACGCGTTCGAGCGGCTCGTGAACATCTACGTCAGCCGCGGCGGTCTCCTCGTCTTCTGCATCTCGCCCGAGGGACTCTCCGCGTTCCGGCCCAGCCTGCACGAGCGCGTCGTGCAGCTGTGGCCGCACGGCTTCGACGCCCGCCTGACCGGGGAACTCGTCGCCGGGTACCTCGCGGCGGGCCGCCCGGCGCAGGAACCGCCCGGCGCCGCCTCGCCGTTCGGGCCCACGGCGCTCGCGACCCTGCACGAACTCACCGAGGGCGTTCCGCGCCAGGTCCTGGAGACCTGCCACCAGGCCTGGCAGGAGAGTGAGGAACCCGACGGCACCGTGCGCGAGGTGCGCGCCGCCGCCGTGCTCCGGGCCGTCCGGGTGCTGCACGAGAAGGCGGCGCCCGCCCAGGTCGTCGGCGCGGTGCGGGAGGCCGTCGGGCGCGGCCAGTGGCGGATCGCGGAGCGGGACCCGGTCTCCGCGCGGACCGCCGCGCCCGAGAACTCCGGCCTGGAGGTGCTGTACTGGCTCACCCCCGCGGCCAACACCTACCTGGCGATCGTGCTCACCTCGTCCGTCCTCCAGGCCGCGGACGCCGAGCGCGTCACCGCCCACGTGCGCGCCCTGCACAGCGCCGTCGACCCCGCCCGGCTCGACGTCCTGCTCGTCGTCAACGGGCACCTGTCCGACGCCATGCAGGACCGGCTCAGCCGCACCCTCGGCTCACGGCCCCTCGTGTACCGGCACACCGGCTTCGTACCGGCCGTCACGGAGGCCCTCGGGGCGCTCGGCGAGCGGCTGCGCGCCGGACGGCAGGCGGCCGGCCTCACGGACCTGGCGGACCAGGTGCGCTCCGCCTTCGCCGTGCAGCGCCGGGAGATCGCCGAACTGCGGCAGGAGTGGCGCAGCCGGCCCCCGGGGCCCGCCGCGGCCGCGGACCCCCGCACCGACGACCCCGGGCAGGAGCAGCTGCCCGGCCCGGTGCGGCACCACTTCCGGGAGGCGCTCGCCGTGCTCGACGCCGTCACCCGCAAGGTCACCGCCCGGGCGACCCGCCCGCGCCCGGCCGCCACGGACGCCGACCTCGGCCTGCTCGGCTGCGCCACGCTCGTGCGGGCGCTGACCGCCGACTTCCAGTCGGCCGTGGGCCGTTGGTACGGCAGCCGCCGCGACGGGACACCGAGCGGCGAGGAGTGGGCGAGCCTGCGCCGGATCTGCCAGGACTACGAGACCTCGGTCGAGGTCCTTCCGGTGCACCGGCTCGGCGACGCGGGCGCCGGGCACGTGCTCACCGCCGCCCGGACCGTCGAGTCGCTCGCCGAACAGGTGTGGCGGACCCTCAACGCTGCGGTGGCACGCTGATCAGGTGCAGCTCCCGGGCCAGCCGGTCGAGGGTCTTCTCGGCGCCGCCCACCTGCAACTGGTTGAGCGTCACCCCGATGACCAGATCGCGCGGGCTCGGCCACTCGAAGCAGACGGCGCCCTCCTGGACGTCGAGCACCAGACGGTTCATCGGCGGCCGGTGGTTGCCGGGCGGGGCCACCATGCCGAGCGCGTCGGCCAGGCGCGGCAGATGGCCGCGCAGGGTGCCGGTGAGCTCGCGGTAGGCGGTGCGCCGGGCCCGGACGCTGACGTCGATGAACCGGGGCCCCATGTCGTCGTCGTCGAAGACGTCGCCCACACAGACGAGCCGGAGATCGCGGTAGTAGGCGGCGTACTGCAGCCCTGCCACCGACAGGTGGGTGCCGAGCAGGGAGCGCAGCCGCTGCCCGTACGGACCGTCCTGGCCGGCGCCGGTGCCGAGATCCACGCGCAGCCCCGGGCAGGGCGCCCCGTCGTCGGCGCGCGCCGACTCGTCGCCGCCCGGCGCCTCGGTCGGCAGGTTGTGCACCGTGCCACGGATCCTGGTGACCAGCCGGTTCATCGCCTCGTCCAGGGCGGCGACGTCGTCGCTCGTGTCGGCCACCGCCGCGAGGTACTCGCCCGGCTTCACCCTGCCGCCCCACAGCCCGCCGCCCGGCCCCGCGACGACCGTACGGACCAGTTCGCCGGTGCCGAGCGGGCGCAGCCGCGCGTCCAGGTCCTGGGCGCACAGCAGCAGACGGCTGCCCGGCAGCGCCTCGTCCTGCTCCGGCGTGCCGGGGTCCGCGGACGCGGCACTCATCGGGGCGCGGTCGGAGCGGCAGATCACGAAGTCGAGGATGCCGTTGCTGTAGTGGGCGAGGGAGCGCACGGCGGGGGTGGTCCCGGCGGTCGCCGCGCACAGCTCGGTGATCTTCTGATGGCGCTCGGGTGCCCAGTGGGACTCTTTGTAGGTCTGGACGGTGTGCTGCGTGGGGGCTGCCACGTGCGCTCCTCTTGAGCCTTGGGGCCTGCGGTCACAGGCCGGGGAGTTCGAGGTCGATGTCGAAGCCGGTCGGCGGTGCCGCGCGCGGCAGCTCTTCCTCGCGGAGCGTCGCGAGGTGGTCGCGCACCCGGCGGCCCAGCGGACGGCCGCTCATGCCGAGGTCGTCCAGCCGGGTCACGGCGCTGCGCGCGTACTGCAGCGCCTCCTCGCGGCGGCCCGCGGCCGCGTGGGTGGCCGCGAGGGAGTTCTCCGCGGCGGCCGCCCACGGGTGGGTCCAGCCGAGCTGTCCGCGCAGGGTGTCCACGGCCGACCGGCCCGTGTCGAGCGCGTCGTCGGCGCGGCCGAGGGCACGCAGGTACACACCGTGCCTGACCCGGCCGAGAGCGGTGTACGGATGCCGCGGGCCGAGCGTCACGGTCAGCGCGTCGAGGCAGGTGCGGGCGTGCAGTTCGGCGTCCTCGTGCTTGCCGAGCGCGTGCAGGTCGGCGGCCAGGCTGAACCGGCAGCGCAGGGTCTCCAGACGCCGGCTCCCGAACTCGTCCAGATAGCGTTCCAGCGCCTCGAGGTCCCGTGCGTACGCCCGCTCGAAGCCGTAGCGGGGATCCTTCGAGCCGACCGGGTAGGCGTCCGCGATCCGGCGCTCGCTGATGGCGAGCCCCACCTCGACGCTCAGCCGGGCGCCGTCCCACTCCTGTCCGTTGCGGCGCAGGTACTGGCGCAGGAGATCGCGGGACTCCTGGTCGCGGCCGACCGCGCGGTGCAGGTAGGCGAGCAGGTCGGCGCGGACCCAGGCCCCCGGGTCGTCCTTGCCGCCCACCGCCTGACGGTGCCGGAAGCGGTCCTGGAGCAGGGCGAGCGCGACGTCGTAGCGGCCGGTGAGGGCTTCGGTGAGGGCCAGGTTGTGCTCGGCCTGTGCGGTCGCCGCGTGCCGGGGTCCGAGCAGCAGGGCCAGCCCCTCGACGGCGGGCCGGCTCTGCAGCAGTGCGTCGTCGAACCGGCCGAGCGCCCGCAGGATCGCCGCGTGCGAGTCCGCCGAGAGCAGGGTGCGCGGATGCAGCAGGCCGAGCAGCCTGCGGTGGCCGCGCAGAGCCGCCTCCGAGACGCTCCGTGCGGCGGCGTGGTCGCCGCGCAGCCGGTGGGCGCGCGCGATGAAGTTGAGCAGCCGCAGGTACTCCGGCGACTGGTCGTCGCCGGGCGACTCCCAGCGGGCGCGGGCCTGTTCGGCGACGTCCAGGAGCCGGGCCAGGTCGGCGCGGCCCATGCGCTGGCTCAGGGCGTTGAGGTGGCGCAGCAGGGAGCGGCGCACGCGCGGCCGTTCGTCCTCCCACATGCGCAGCGCGTACACCTCGCGGGCCCACTCGCGCGACAGGTCCTGGTTCTCGTGCGGCACGTACTCGGCGAGGGCGCCCCGCAGCGCCATCTCGACGTCCTCGCGTTCGTGCGCGGACATGCCGTCCCGCACGACGTCCCGCAGCACGTGATGCTGCGTCAGCGGCTGTGCGGTGCGGTCGAAGTCCACGTCGAGCAGCCCGACCCGCGCCAGCGACCACAGGGCGACGCTCACCATGTGCTCGTCCGGCAGCTGCACGTCGTCGACGTGCCGGGGGCGGCCCGCGACAGTCGCGTGCCGGTCGCGGCTCAGGTCGTCGCGGCCCAGCTCGGACAGGATGCGGCGGGTGCGCAGCAGTTCGAGGCCCATGCCGCGCCCGGTGAGCAGGGACGCGGCGTTGAGCAGCCAGCCGAGCGCGTCCCGGCCGGGGCTCTCGTGCTGCCAGGCGCTCGCTCCCGGCGTGTCCTGGGCGAGCAGCCGGGCCACCTTCACCATGACCTGGATCGACGAGGCCGCGTCCGCACGCGTGAGGAGTCCGGCCTTCGCGGAGCGGAAGGTGTCGAGGACGTCCCGCACCGCCGTGCCCGTCGCGGTCCCGGGGTCGTGGCGGCCCTCGCGCTGGTGGTGGGCGACGCGCTCGGCGAGGCAGGACGCGGCGAGCCGCAGCGCCATCGGGACGCCGTCGAGCACGGCGGCGATCTGCGCGGCGTCGTCGGCGGTGAGGTCGGGCGTGCGCTCGCCGAGCAGGGCCCGGGCCTCGTCCTGCGTCATGCGGCGCAGCGGGAGGTCCGTCGTGCGCAGGGCGGCGCCGTCCGCGGTCGCGGCGCGGCTGGTGATCAGGACATGGCCGTGCTCGTGGGGTTCGGGCAGGAAGGACGCGAGGTCCTCGGGCCGCTCCACGCCGTCGAAGACGATGAGCCAGCGGCCGGCGCGCGACGCGGGGTCGGAGAGCCGGCGCAGCAGCCGCCGCGCCGCCGGACCGTCGCCCGCCCCGGCCGCGTCGGGGTCCGTACCGGTCGTGGTGTCGTCGGCGGAGTCCGTGTCGCGGTCGGGGGCGCGGCCCGCCCCGGAGCCCGCCCCGCCGTGGGCCGTGGCGGCCAGCCGGTCGGCCAGCGCCGTCAGGCCGCGCCGCACCCGGGGCCGCTCCCACGCGCGGACCCACCACACGACGTCGTACCCGGGGCCGTACTGGTGGCACAGTTCGCGCGCGGCCTCGCTCTTGCCCCAGCCGCTCGGTGCGTGCAGCACGAGCGGCCGACCGAGCCGGGCCGACTCCCGCAGCGACCGGTCGAGATCGGCCAGGAGCGGGGCGCGGTCCACGAACGAGCCGTTGCGCGAGACGACGTTGGAGACTGTCGGCAGCTGCGGGAAACGGGCCGCAGGCGTGGGCTCGGGCCCCGCGGCCGGACCGATCGCGAGGCCCGCGTACAGCGCCTGGAGCGCGGCCTCCTCCTGCTTGCCGCGCAGGTCGATGCGCTCGTGGTGGGAGGTCTCCGCGTGCGCGTACGGCTCGTCGACCAGGACGATCCGGACGTCCGTGTGGGACAGCGGGCCGATCTTGGGGAGCAGCGCCGGGTCGGCGCCGGGGGACAGGAACAGCAACGCCTGCCCCGGGCCCGGCCGTTCACCGCCGTACCGGTCGCTCCTGAGGAGCGTCGTGCCGATGCCACGGCCGCGCAGCCGGTCGTCGAGCCAGGCCGCCCACGGCGCGTGCGCGGAGGTGTGCACGATGCGCACCTCGGTGAGCCGGCGCGGCTCGGCCCGCCGCAGCCAGTCGGCGACCTGGGCGTAGTAGGGCATGATCCCGGCGACCGTGAGCGCGGTCTCCGTGTCCGCGGCCAGTTCCTGGCTGTCCTGGTAGAGCGGGTTGAACGGGATCTCGAGGAAGGGGATGCCGGCCGTCTCCCCGCGGGCCTGGGCGAGCGTCCCGAACCGCCGGCGCACCCGCTCGCGCGCGTCACGCAGCCGGTCGCCGACCCCGATGTTGCTCTGCAGACCGAGCGCCAGGACCCGCACCGTCCGCTCGCCGGTGCGCCGGGACAGCTCCTCCGCGAGGGCCCCCGCCCCGTCGATCGACCAGGCGGACAGGGCGAAGCAGACGACGAACGAGTCGGCGAGCGCCGCGAGCGCGGCCGGCTCGGCGGCGCCCGCCGTGTCCGGGACCGGCGCCTCGATCAGCACGTGGTCGTACCCGGCGGCGACCGGGTCGTCGGCGAGCGCGGCGAGTTCCGCCGCGTCGGACCGGCGCACGGCGTGGACCGCGCCGGGCTCGGGCGGCGGCACCGGTTCGGCGGGTGCGGTGCCGGTGCGGCCGTCGACGAGCAGCACGCTCTGCCGGGACGCGCCGAGCAGGTCCGCGATGTTGCGCAGGGTCGTGCTCAGGCCCAGGTTCTCCGACGTCGTGAGGAAGACGGTGAACGGACGGCGCTCGGGCAGGTGCTGGGAGCGGCGGTCTTGCGGCATGGTCTCTCCGCGGGGAGGTCGCGACGGGGCAGAGGCACCGGCAGGGCCGGTAAGGCCAGAAAACTGAACGAACGGGACACCGGCGGCGCCTGAGTATAGGACCGCGCCGGTGCGTTCACTTGCTCTCCAGGTGTCCGGTGACGAACGCGTCGCCGCCCGCGTCGCGGGCGTCCAGCAGACGCCGCAGCAGACTCCCCAGGGCGGACGGAGGCAGCGTCGCGACGTCCTCGAGCGAGAGTCCGGAGATGTCGAGGACGGGCGACTCGGCGTCCGGGGGCGCGACCCCCTCCGGCTCGCCCGCCGCGTGATCCTCGGTGACCGCCATGCTCTGCACTCCGGGGCGTCGGTGGACTGCTCGTGTCCCGATGCCATGGTAGCGCCGGGCGACCGGGTCCGGACCTGCGCGGAAGCCCTCCAACTTCGGTGCGGAGCGGGGGTGTTGTCTCATTCGTGATGTTGACGCTCCGCGCACGGCGCCCGAATACTGGTCGAACACGGTGTGCTGCGTCCGTGCCGCCACGGACGGCACGGCACCTCGGGGGGAACTGGATGAGGCGACCGTCACTGCGTCATGTCGATCCGCCCTGGCCAGGGCCCTCCCACGTGGCGGCCCGGCTGGCGGCGGGCTGGACGCCGTCCCCGCTGCACGCGTTCGTCCTGAAGGTGCACAGCCGCTGCGACCTGGCCTGTGACTACTGCTACATGTACCGCGCCCGGGACGGAAGTTGGCGCGATCAGCCGCGTGTCATGGCCCCCGGGGTGGTCGAGCGCACCGCCGAGCGGATCGCCGAGCACCTGGACGCCCACGGCCTGACCGAGGCCGGCGTGGTCCTGCACGGAGGGGAACCCCTGCTGATGGGCGACGCCGCGCTGGCCGCCGCCGCCCGCACCCTGCGCGCGGCCGCCGGGGACCGCGTCCGCCTGCACCTGTCCGTGCAGACCAACGGGGTGCGGCTGACGGAGCGGCGCCTCGACCTGCTCGCCGAGCACGGCATCCAGGTCGGCGTGAGCGTCGACGGCGGCCGGGCCGCCCACGACCGGCACCGGCGCGGCGCCGACGGCCGCGGCAGTCACGCACGGGTGGCCGCGGCGCTGCGGCTGCTCACGGACGGCCCCCACCGGGCGCTGTTCAACGGCCTGCTGTGCACGGTGGACCTGCGCAACGACCCGGTGCGCACCTACGAGGCCCTGCTGGCCCACCGGCCGCCCTCCGTCGACTTCCTGCTGCCCCTCGGCAACTGGGACGCGCCGCCCCCCGGCCTCGGGCGCGCCCGCGGGCCCGCCACCCCCTACGCGGACTGGCTGTGGGCCGTCTTCGAGCGCTGGTACGCCACACCGGAGCCGTCGACCCGGGTGCGGATCCTGGACGACCTGATGGCGCTCCTCCTCGGCGCCACGCCCGACACCGAGGGGCTCGGCCTCTCGCCCGTGCGCTACGCCGTCGTGGAGACGGACGGTTCCCTCGCCCAGGACGACACCCTGCGCACCGCCTACCACGGCGCCACCCGGACCGGCCTCGACGTGCACCGGCACGACTTCGACGCCCTGGTACGGCACCCGGGCATCGCCGCCCGGCAGTGGGGCGCCGAGGGCCTGTGCGCCGAGTGCCGCGCCTGCCCCCTGCACCCGGTGTGCGGCGCCGGTCACTACGCCACCCGGTACCGGCACGACACCGGGTTCGCCAACCCCAGCGTGTACTGCGCCGACCTCGCCGCGCTCGTCCGCCGGGTCCGCGGGCGGCTGGCCTCGGACCTCGCCCCCGTGACCGCCGCCCGCCCGCCGACGCCGGAGGCGGCATGACGCCCGCGCCGCATCGCGTCCCCGGCGAGCTGTTCGACGCGATGGCCGCGGGGCTCGGGGGCCCGCAGTCGCTCCGCCTGCTCGCGTCCGCCGAGCACAGCCGACGGCTCGCGCTGGTGCACGCGGTCACCCGCGCCGCCCAGGACACCGGCGGCGCGACGGCGGCCGAGGCCCGGCGGGCCTGGGAGGTCCTCGCCGCGGCCCAGCGCCGGGATCCGGACCGAGCGGCGGCCGTCCTCACCCACCCGGCGGCCGGGCCCGCGCTCGTCCGGCTCCTCGTCCGTCTCGACCGGCTCCGCGACGGCACGGCGGGCGCCGCCGCCCCGCGTCCGTCGCTGTCGTGGTTCACCGCGCTCGCCGCCGCTGCCGCCGTGCGCTCGGGCCTGCCCGAACGGCTGCGCTGGACGCCCGACGGTCCCTGGGTGACGCTGCCCTCCGTCGGACACGCCCACGTCCCCGGCGCCGGAGCGGACGGGCACGGGCCCGT
>NZ_WWIA01000350.1 GCF_009870065.1 Streptomyces sp. SID5785
CGTGCCGACGGGTCGGCTGTTCACACACACCGCGTAGTGCCGCGCGCGCTGTCCGTCGTCGGCCTGCTGGAGCGGCTCGGTCGGCCGCAGGGTCGTCGTCATCCCGGGAGTTCTACCCGTACGCGCGCGGGGAGCGACAGGGGTTTTCCGCGGGCCGGGCGGGCCCGCGTCCGGATCACGGGTCGAGGTCGTCGGCGGCGCGCTCGTCCCAGATCCGCATGGCCTTGGCGGTGACCGGGCCGGGGGCCTCGCCGAGGGCGCGGTCGTCGACGCGGTGGACGGCCTGGATGTCGCGCAGGGACGAGGTCAGGAAGATCTCGTCGGCCTCGTCGAGGACGGACAGCGGGAGGTCGCTCTCGCGGGCGCCGGTCCATTCGACGGCGAGGGCGCGGGTGATGCCCGGCAGGCAGCCGGAGGCGACGGGCGGGGTGTGGATCTCGCCGTCGAGGACGACGAACACGTTGGAGCCGGTGCCCTCGCAGAGGTGTCCGACGGTGTTGGCGAACAGGGCTTCGGAGGCGCCGTGTTCGTGGGCGCGGGCGAGGGCGACGACGTTCTCCGCGTAGGAGGTGGTCTTGAGGCCGGTGAGCGCGCCGCGTTCGTTGCGCGTCCAGGGGACGGTGACCACCGAGGTGGTGTCGGGCCGCCGCGCGGTCTCGCCCAGGGCGACGACGAGGGTGGTGCCGTGGTCGCCGCGGTCCGAGCCGAGGGGCGAGAGGCCCCCGGTGTAGGTGATGCGCAGCCGGCCGAGCGGGAGCGGGTTGGCGTCGAGGACGGCGGCGCAGGCGCGGCGCACCTCGTCGAGGTCGGGCTCGGGCAGGCCGAGGCCGCGGGCGGAGCGGGCGAGCCGGTCCAGGTGGCGGGTGAGGGCGAACGGCTTGCCGTCGATCGTCTTGGCGGTCTCGAAGATGCCGTCGCCCACGGTGAGCCCGTGGTCGAAGACGGAGACGCGTGCCTCGTCGGTGTCCTGCAGCCGGCCGTCGAGCCAGATCTTCACGTGCTTCCTCCCAGGTGACCGGACGGCGTGCTCAGGGTGCGTCCGTCTGCCCGTCGTACCCGTCGTGCCCGTCGTCCGCGTGTGACGCTACCGCGAGCAGCCGTGAGGCCTTCAGCTCGGTCTCCTGCCACTCGCGCTCGGGGTCGGAGCCCCAGGTGATGCCGGCGCCGGTGCCGAAGCGGAGCCGGTCACCGTGTGTGTCGCGGTCGATCCAGAACGTGCGGATGCCGACGGCGAGTTCGCCGGTGGCCCGGTCGGCGTCGACCCAGCCGATGCCGCCGCAGTAGGGGCCGCGGGGTGCGGTCTCCAGCTGTTCGATGATCCGCAGGGCGCTGGACTTGGGGGCGCCGGTCACGGATCCGGGCGGGAAGGCGGCGTCGAGGAGCTCGGTCCATCCTGCGCCGGCGGGCAGTTCGCCGCGGACGGTGGAGACGAGGTGGACGAGGCCGGGGTGCTTCTCGACGGCGCAGAGGTCGGGGACGGTGACGGTGCCGGTGGCACAGACGCGGCCCAGGTCGTTGCGGACCAGGTCGACGATCATCACGTTCTCGGCGTGGTCCTTGTCGAGGAGGTCGGCCTCGGTGCGGCCGGTGCCCTTGATGGGTCCGGACTCGACGGTCCGGCCGGTGCGGCGCAGGAACAGCTCGGGGGACGCGGTGGCGATCTCGACGCCGTGGCCGGGCAGCCGGATCGTGCCCGCGTAGGGGGCGGGGTTGCCGCGGGCGAGGAGGGCGGTGAGGGCGTCCACGTCGGCGTCGGCGGCGACGGGGGCGCTCAGGACGCGGCAGAGGTTGGCCTGGTAGACCTCGCCGGTGGCGATGCGGTCGCGGATCGCGCGCACACCGTCCGTGTACGCGGCGTGATCGAGGGACGACGTCCAGTCGCCGCGGCCCGGGCCCTGCCAGGCGCCGGGGCGCGGGGCGGGGACGGGTTCCCTGCGCAGCTGCCCGAACCGGGCGCAGACGAGCCGCCCCTCGAAGTCGGCGCACACGGCCCAGAAGCCGCTGGAGTCCAGGGCGGCGGGGTCGCTGGTGACGTCGCGCAGGTCGGTGGCGACGAGCTCGCCGAAGCGGGCGAGCGGGGCGAGGGAGGGTGAGCCGGGCACGCTGTCGAGTCTAGGTCGGGTGACCGGACGGTGACCTGGGGTGGAGCGGCCGGGGTCGCTTCCGTGGTCGCTCAGCCGGTCGCACCGCAGCACGCTGCGCAAACGCGTTTTTGTACTGGCCCAGGAATCCGCTAGAGTTCAACACGTCGCCGGGACGCGGAAGCGGAACGGAAAGACACGCGAACGTAGCTCAGTTGGTAGAGCGCAACCTTGCCAAGGTTGAGGTCGCCGGTTCGAACCCGGTCGTTCGCTCAGGATGTGGGGGATCTTCCCGAACCCCTACGCTCCTGGTGGAGTGGCCGAGAGGCGAGGCAACGGCCTGCAAAGCCGTCTACACGGGTTCAAATCCCGTCTCCACCTCCATGCGCGATTAGCTCAGCGGGAGAGCGCTTCCCTGACACGGAAGAGGTCACTGGTTCAATCCCAGTAT
>NZ_WWIA01000351.1 GCF_009870065.1 Streptomyces sp. SID5785
TCGGCGCCGTGCGCGACCGGGTGCCGGGCGGCTCCAAGTCCGTGTCCCGCGGCGTGAAGGCCGAGGTCGGTGAGGTCCAGACCGCCCTCGACCTGGAGATCGTCGTGGAGTACGGCGTGTCGATCGCCGACACCGCGCGCGACGTGCGGGAGAACGTGATCACCGCCGTCGAGCGGATGACCGGCCTCGAGGTCGTCGAGGTCAACATCGCCGTCAGCGACGTGAAGCTGCCGGACGAGGAGGACGAGGAACCGGAGTCACGGCTCCAGTGACCGGCTCGTCGCCCCCCAGAACTCACCGGACCGACCGGACCGACCGGACCGACCGGTACGCAGGACGATCAGGACGATACGGAAGGAGGAGCACAGGATGAATCTGGCCGTGGTCGGCATGATCGCCGGCATGGCTCTCGGATTCGCCGGATACTTCGGCGGTTTCGGGGCCTTCCTGCTGGTGGCGGCTCTGGGCGCCATCGGCTTCGTCGCGGGCCGGTTCCTGGAGGGGGACCTGGAACCCGGCGACTTCTTCCGTGTCCGCGGCGACCGGCGGCGGTGACCGATGGCGGCACAGGTCGCCCCCGCGGAGCGCGGCGCCACCCGGATCGCCGACCGGGTCGTCGCGAAGATCGCCGCGTACGCGGCACGTGAGGCGCTTGACGCCGTCCCCGAGGACGGGGCGCCGCCGCACGCGACGGTGGCCGTCCACCACGACGCGGCGCGGGTCCGCATCAGCCTCGAGCTCGAGTACCCGGCGGACATCGGCGCCCAGTGCGGCGCCGTGCGTCGTCAAGTCACCGAGCGGGTAAGGACGTTGGCGGGAATGGAGGTGCCGGAGGTGGCCGTCCAGGTGGAGCGGCTGCACTCGGCACACACGCGGGGCACGGACCGGGGGAGGATCCGATGAGCGAACCCACCGAGTCGCTGCCCGTCGTCGAGCGCGAGGGCGCCGGGGGCGCGACCCTCGCCCAGTCGGCGTCCGCCGCCGAGTACGAGACCCGTCCGACCCTGGAGGACGGGGACCGCACCCCCCGCTTCTGGTCGGCCCGGCGTGTTCCCGCCGGACTGTGCGCCGTGGTGCTGCTCGGCGGGGCGGGCGTCCTGCTCTACGACATCGCGGCCGTGCGGGCCGGGCGTACGGCCATGGGGTGGCGCCGCAGCGTCGCCCGCGAACTCGCCGAGCGGCCGCTCGACGACACCGCCGTGCTGGTCGGCGCCGGTGTCGCCGCCGCGCTCGGCCTCTGGCTCCTCGTCCTCGCCCTGACGCCCGGGCTGCGCGACGTCCTGCCGATGCGGCGCACCCACCCGGACGTGCGCGCGGGGCTGCACCGCGGCGCCGCCGCGATGGTGCTGCGCGACCGCGCCATGGAGGTCTCCGGCGTGCAGTCCGTACGGGTCCGGATGAAGCGGTCCACGGTGGATGTCCGGGCGCAGTCCCACTTCCGTGCCCTCGACGACGTACGGACCGACCTCGACGCCGCGCTGGGCGACGGCATCCGGCAGCTGGGCCTCGGCTCGGCGCCCCGGCTGTCCGTGCACGTGGCGCGGCCCGGCAGGAAGGGATGAGCGGCGTGCTCAGGACCGTCAACAGGATCGTGCTCGGGCTGCTCGGACTCGTCCTGCTGCTCGGCGGAGGCTCCGTGCTCGCCGTCGGGCTCGGCGCGAACCCGCCCTCGTGGTGGGTCCACGACGGGAAGACCGACGTGCTGCTCAGCACCGCCGACCGGAACCGCTGGCGGGACGACGGCTGGTGGTGGCCCACCGTGATCGCCGTCCTCGGCGTCCTGGTGCTGCTCGCGCTGTGGTGGCTCGTGGCCCAGTTCCGGCGGCGCCGCTTGAGCGAGGTGCTCGTCGACACCGGGGACGGAGAGGGCGCGCTGCTGCGCGGCCGCGCGATGGAGCAGGTGCTCGGTGGGTCCGCCGAGGCGCTGGACGGGGTGGATCACGCGGGCGTCATGCTGACGGGGCGGCGCTCCACCCCGCAGGCCCGCGTCCGGCTCACCCTGGAGCCGCACGCGGCGCCCGGCGAGGCGCTGCGGTCGCTCGGGGACGAGGCGCTGGCGCAGGCGCGGGACTCGGCGGGGCTGGACGCGCTGCCGGCCGAGGTCCGGCTCCGGGCGGTCAAACAC
>NZ_WWIA01000352.1 GCF_009870065.1 Streptomyces sp. SID5785
CCGTTGTGCCGGGCGTACTCCTCGATCATGTGCACCATGATCCAGCGCAGGGAGATGCCCTCGGCGCCGACGTGTCCCGCCTCGTGCGCCGGCAGGCCGCGGACCTCGTCCAGCGGTACGCCCGCGGTCAGTGCGCGGCCGCGGGCGATCTCCGTCCGCCAGACGGTCAGCGCCTCGTCGATGCCCCGGTCGGGGTCCAGGGCGAACCCGTCGGGGTTGCCCGGCCCGTACACGGGCGCCGAATCCTGTCCGGCGAACACGCGCTGGAACCAGTTGCGTTCCACCTCGGCCAGGTGCTGGACGAGGCCGAGCAGCGTCATCGACGAGGGCGGTGACGCGGCCGTGCGTAGTTGACCGTCCGTCAGCTCCGCGCACTTGAGGGCGAGCGTCTCGCGGTGGAAGTCCAGCCAGGCCTCCAGCGTCGTGCGTTCGTCGGCCTGCGGCGGCGGTACGGGCCGCCCGTCGGGTGTGGTCGTCATGCGGCCATCCTCGCACCGCCGTCCGACGTGGCCGCCCTGCGTCGGGCGCTGCGTCGGGCCTTGCGTCGGACCCTGCGTCAGGCCCCGAGCCACGCCCCCGCCGTCAGCGCGCCGAGCGCCGCGCCCGCCACGGTCTGCAGGACGGTGTGGTAACCCAGCGCCACACGGGACCAGCACACCGCAGCGGTCACGGCGTAGGCCGCCAGCCACCAGGGGTCGTGCACGACGGCGAGAAGCGCGACGACCGCCGAGGCGACGGCCGAGTCGACCGAGATCTTCCAGACCGTGTTCACGCTCAACAGCACGACGGTCATGAGCCACAGGGCGACCATCGCCCTGATCACCTCCGCCGGGGCGTGCCCCAGCGTCATCAGGAGCACTCCTGTCCCGATCGAGGCGAGGATGACCAGGAAGATCGGTGCGCGTTTCGTCCGGTCGACGACGTGCCGGTCACCCCAGGTGCCGCGCTTGCGCTCGAACTCGATGTACGCGGCCGGCACCAGCCCCGCGCACAGGGCGGCCAGAAGTCCCCACGCCAGTCCGGCCGGTCCTCCCGCGATCCCGCCGAGCGCGACCATGCCGGCCACAAGGACGTTGCGGGGCTGGAGCACGTCCGTGACCGCACGGGCCACGGACTGCGCGGTGGTCGGGCGGCCGGGGACGGACAGGGGCGGGGTCATCGTCGTCCTTCGTTCGCAGGGCGCACCGCGCGCGGATCGGCCGGCGGTGCGGAGCCGGAGTGGATCTTACGACGCGCAGGCCGGGCCGGGGCCGTCGCGCTCGCGCCCTGCGCCTGCTCGGCCCCGAGCCCCGGCCCCGGCCCCTGCCCCTGCCCCCTCTGCCTAGTTCCGGTACCGGAACACGATCCGGCCGCGGGCCAGGTCGTACGGCGGGAGTTCCACGAGCACCCGGTCCTCCAGCATGATCTTGATGTAGTTCTTGCGGATCTTGCCGCTGATGTGCGCGAGCACCTGGTGTCCGTTCTCCAGCTCCACCGTGAACATGGCGCTGCGCAGGCACTCGACGACGCGGCCCTCGACCTCGATGACGTTCCGGTTCCTGGTCATCGCACGAGCTCCAGATTGCTTCCGGCGGTCCGCGCGCCGGTGCTCTCGACGAGCGCGGTGGCCGCCGTGTTGGACTCCTGGACCTCGGTCCAGGCCTCGGCGGCGCCCGCGCGGTGCAGGGTTTCGAGCGCGTGGGCGAGCAGGGCCCGTCCGATGCCGCGGCGGCGCTCACCGGCGCGGACCGCGAGCAGCCCGATCCGCGGGCGGGCCGCCACCACCCGGATCAGTCCCAGGTAGCGGCCGTTCTCGACGGCGACGGCGTACTTGGACGGGTCCACGACGGTGTCGCCCGCGGGGAACGGGATCACCTCGGCGGGCATCGACTCCCATCCGACGCTCGCCCCGATCTCGTCGCGGATCGCGCGGTCCACGGCGCGCAGCAGTCGCTCGTCGGCCGCGCCGGCGGGTACGACGCTCACCCCTGGTGGCGGCTGGACGCCCGCGAGGCCGGTACGGCGCGGGTCCGTCGGGACGGCGTACTCCCGCTCGCGGCGGCGGACGGTGAATCCGGCGCGCCGCCAGGCC
>NZ_WWIA01000353.1 GCF_009870065.1 Streptomyces sp. SID5785
GGCCCCGAGGCCGGCATGGTCGGCGCCGCGGACCTCTCCCGGCTCGTCGCCCGCCGCTTCCGCCGCGCCAAGCGCCGCCGCGTCGAGCGGTACGAGCGGTACGAGCGCTACGCCCAGGCCCGGGCCGGCGCCGAGCAGGACTGAGCGGGCCCGCGACCGAAGACCGTAGTGACGTGACAGGAAGACCAGCGATGACCACCCCCCGCCCGTCCCCGAGCCCGGACGCGGAGCCGCCGCGCCGCGAGGCCGAGGCCCGCGGCCACGTGATCCGCCGCCGCGCGCTCACGCTCCTCACCATCGTGCTGCTGATCGGCATCCCGGCCGGCTATCTGGTGATCTCGGCGAACCAGAGCCGGGACAGCGGCAAGGACAAGGAGGAGAAGTACTCGGCGACGGGCCTGACCATCGGCTGGCCGTCGAAGGTGCAGCGCAGGCTCTACCAGATACCGGTCCCGTCCTACTCCCGCGACGTCGCGTACTACGAGACGAACAACTACAAGGTCAGCAGGCTCTACGCACAGTTCCTGACGAGCAACACGGGGCTCGACACGTTCCTGCGCACGGTCGGCTCCGACCCCTCGAAGCTGAAGCGGGACGACGAGGCGATCGGCGCGCGCGACCGGAAGGTCGCCGGCTGGGACTTCACCGGTCCGGGCCCGTGGTACGGCCTCACCCACGACCAGAAGGACCCGGCGCCGACCCTCGGCGTGGTCGTGAACCGCTCGAACCCCGACCACCCGATGGTGTTCGTCGTCTCGACCACCCACCCCTGACCGGCCGCTCGCCCGCGCCCCTGGACGGTGCACGTTTAGACTGTGCAATGGTTTCGGGAGGGCGGCGTGCGATGACAGTCGACGAGCACGGACACGAGCACGAGCACGGACACGGACGCGACGAACAGCGCGAAGGCGCCGGTGCGGGCGGGGACGGACCCCGGCGTCCCGCACTGCCGCGGGGCGGGCGCCGCCGGATCGCCCGGCTGCCGATCGGACTCTTCCGGATCGGGCTCGGCCCGCTGTTCGGCCACCGGCTCCTGCTGCTGCACCACACCGGACGGGTGTCCGGACGGGACCGGAAGGTCGTCCTCGAGGTCGTCGCGCACGACCCGGAGCACGGCACCTGGACCCTCGCCTCGGGATTCGGGCCGGGCGCCGCCTGGTACCGGAACCTGAAGGCCACGCCCCGGGCCACGATCCAGGTCGGCAACCGCCGCCACGCCGTCACGGCCCGCTTCCTGACCGAGGCCGAGGGCGCCGAGATCATGGCACGGTACGCGCCGCTGCACCCCCGCACCGCGCGCCGGCTGTGCGCGTTCATGGGCTTCGAGGTCGACGGGAGCCCCGCCGCGTACCGGCGCGCGGGGCGCGGCATCCCGTTCGTCCGCCTCGTCGCGGACCCGGGCGGGCAGCGGCCCTGACGCGCCGTTCCGGTGTGGGACGCCGCGGCCTGGGCAGGCGCGCAGTTGCGGGCCGGCGACCGGAGGGCGGCCCCGGACCGAGGGGGAAGCGTGGTGCCACCGCGACCGGCTGTCAGCGCGCAGTGGGAGGACGGCGGGGACGCCGGCGTGCCGGCCGTCCTCGTCGTCGACGTCCGCGGTGACCTCGACGCGGACCGGGCGGAGCGACTGTGCGGCCCGCTGCTGCGGATGGCGCGGACCGGCCAGCGGCACTTCGTCGTCGACCTCGCCGGGGTGGACGCGGTCCACGCGGA
>NZ_WWIA01000354.1 GCF_009870065.1 Streptomyces sp. SID5785
GCCGTCCTCGTCGCGGCCGCGGGGGCCCGGGACGAGGAGCCGGGTGCGAGCGAGCAGATCGAGGGCGAGCCGCGGACGACGGTGCTGGCCACCGTCGGTGAAGCGGTGATGGAGCTGGAGGCCGTGCGGCAGCGCCGCGCGGTCGAGAACGCGGCGTTCGACAACATCTGGCGCAGCCTGTAGGCGCCCCGGCCCGGTCGGGGGCTGCGTCCGCGTTCCCGTCCCGGGCCCCCGGCACCCGCCGATTCCCGGCCAATCTCCCTGCCTCGTCCGGGACTTGACACATCCGGCCACATGCGACGGCGGCCCGCTGGGCACGTAGCCCCTATGACGTCACCATCCGCACACACATGGGAATTCACCGACGACCGCGGGCATCTGGCCCGCGCCGGCGGGACACCGGTCCGGATCGTCGCCTACATCCAGGCGGGGGCCGGTCTGCACGATCTCGGGGTGACCCCCGTCGGGATCTTCGGCTCGTTCCACGACGGCGAGCGGCCGGACCGCGCGAAGTCCGGCGGGCTGCCGCTCGACGACGTCGCCTATCTGGGGGCGGGCGCCGGGCTCGGCCTCGACGACGTCCTCGCGGTCCGGCCCGACCTGGTGGTCGCGCTCACCTACGGCGGGGGCCAGGTCTACGGGATCGAGCCGGACACGGCGAAGCACCTGGAGGAACACGCCCCGCTCGTGGTGTTCGACGTCGGGCAGGGCCGGGGCCTCGCCGCGGTGCGGGAGCGCTTCGCGGACCTGGGCCGCTCGCTCGGCGCGGGCGAGGACGCCCGGGCCGGTGAGGAACTGGCCCACGCGGAGGCCGCGTTGCGGCAGGCCGCGCAGCAGGCGGCGGCCGTCCGGGTGCTCGCGCTGTCGCCCGGCGGGCCGGACAGCGTGCATCTCGCGCGGCCCGCGAAGTGGCCGGACCTGAGCGCGCTGACCGCGCTCGGGGTCGCCGCGGTCGAGCCGCCCGAGGGCCCCGGCGCCAACTGGCACACGGGCAGCTGGCAGGACGCCGCCGCGCTGGCCCCGGACGTGGTGCTGCGCGACCACCGGGCCAACGCCGCGGCGCCCGCCGCCTACGGCTCCGACCCGGCCTGGGGAAGCGTCACCGAGCGGGCCGTGGTCCTCCCGTGGAATCCGGAGATCCCGCCGAGCGCGGCGGCCCACGCGGAGTTCTACCGGAGCCTCACGGCGGTGCTGACCGAGGTGCAGGCCGAGGCACGGCGGGGCGTGAGCGGGTGATCCGGACCGGGTGAGCCGAGCGGGGCGGGCGGGCCGGGGCTGGCAGGCCGAGGCAGGGCGGGCGACACGGGCCCTGAGCCGGTCGGGTCAGTGTGGGCCGCCCGTCGGGCACGACGGGGCCCATGTGCCCGGTTTGTCGCATTTGTAGGGTTATCTTCTCGGCGTGATCATCTCAGCACGCCGCACCCTGTCGACCTGTGTCCTCGCCGCGCTCGCCCTGGGCGCCGCCGCCTGCTCCGGCGGCGGCCCCGGCGGCGCCCACCCCGCCGGGACGCACCGCCCCGCGACCAGCCCGTCCGCGCGGGCCTCGCCCAGCACGGCCCCCACGCTGG
>NZ_WWIA01000355.1 GCF_009870065.1 Streptomyces sp. SID5785
TCCGGCATCAGAGTCGTGTCCCAGCTGGACACCTGGTCGTCGCTGACCGCCTACGACCGGCCCTGGCAGTCCTGGGTGCGGGCCTCGCTCGCCGAGCGGGAGACCCGCGCGCGGCGTGCCGGGAGTGCCTCGCCGGACCTGACGCTCGCCGTCGCGGCGTGGCGCTGGCTGGAGGAGACCGAACTGCTCGCGCCGGACCTGGACGCGGTGCCCGTCCCCGACGAGGAGGAGGGGCCGCAGGTGTGGACCCCCGCGTGGCGGCTCGGACTACCCCTCGGCCATCTGGCGATCCATCTGTTCTGAGGCCCCGTCCCTCACGGGGCGTGCACTCCGGCCCGGTACTTCGGGATCCGGATCGTGATCCTCATGCCCGCGCCGACGGCCGTCTCGATCACCAGCCCGTAGGCGTCGCCGAAGACCTGGCGCAGCCGCTCGTCGACGTTCGACAGGCCGACCCCATGCGAGGGGCCGCCCTCGCCGCGCAGGATCGCCCGCAGCTCCCCGGGATCCATGCCGACGCCGTCGTCCTCGATGACGACCTCGGCCTCCGCGCCCGCGTCCGTGGCGTCGATGGTGATCCGGCTGCGGGTGACGGCGCCCTCCAGACCGTGCTTGACCGCGTTCTCGACGAGCGGCTGCAGACACAGGAACGGCAGCGTCACGGGAAGGACCTCCGGGGCGATCTGCAGCGTGACCGACAGCCGGTCGCCGAACCGGGCGCGGACCAGGGCCAGGTACTGGTCGATGGAGTGCAGTTCGTCGGCGAGCGTCGTGAAGTCGCCGTGCCGGCGGAACGAGTAGCGGGTGAAGTCGGCGAACTCCAGGAGGAGTTCGCGGGCGCGCTCCGGGTCCGTGCGGACGAACGAGGCGATCGCGGCGAGCGAGTTGAAGATGAAGTGCGGGGAGATCTGGGCGCGCAGGGCCTTGATCTCGGCCTCGATCAGCCGGGTCCGGGAGCGGTCGAGCTCGGCGAGTTCCAGCTGGACGGAGACCCAGCGGGCGACCTCGTCGGTGGCGCGGGCCAGGACGGCGGACTCGCGCGGGGCGTAGGCGACGACGGCGCCCCTGACGCGGCCGTCGGCGACGACCGGCGCGGCCACGGCCCAGCGCAGCGGGCAGTCCACGGCGGTGCATCCGCAGGCGAACGCGACGGAGCGGGCGCCTGCGGCGAGCGCGTCGGCCAGGGCCGGCATGACGTGTCCGGCGTGGGCGTGTTCGGACGCGCCGTCCCAGGCGAGCACGGTCGAGCGGTTCGTCACGGCGAGGGCGTCCGTGCCGAGGAGACTGCGCAGGCGACGGGCGGACTTGCGGGCCGTCTCCTCCGTGAGGCCCGCGCGCAGGGGCGGGGCCGCCAGGGAGGCGGTGTGGAGGGTGTCGAAGGTGGCGCGCTCGACGGGGGTGCCGATGTCGCTGTGCCGGGTCTTGCCGGTGGCCCGGCGGCCCAGCGCGTAGCCCAGGGCGAGGAGGGTGGGGGTGAGGGCCAGCAGCGCCGCGGCTGCGGCTCCGCCGGTCACCGGTTGCCCTTCTGCCGGGGGGTGGGCCGCTTCGCCGTGGGGCCTGCGCCCGGTGGGCCGGTTCCCGTCGTCGGGGGCAGGTCGCGCAGGTCCCCGCGCCCGTGACGGGGCACGTCCGGCCCCGCGCCGGAGGCGAGCCCCGTACGGGACCGCCGTGGCCCTGCGATTCTCAGGTCCTCCGGGAGGTGGAGGCGGGTCAGCGTGGCGGTCGTGTGAGCGGGGACGGAGTCCGGGGTGGCCAGGCTGACCAGGATCATCGCCAGGAAGCCGATCGGCACCGACCAGACCGCCGGCCACGCCAGCAGGGTGTGCAGCCAGCCGGTCGTCGCGACGCCCGACACCGTCAGGGTCACCGCGAGCAGCGCGGAGCCTCCGCCCAGGAACAGGCCGGCCACCGCGCCCGGCGGGGTCAGCCGGCGCCACCAGATGCCGAGCAGGAGCAGTGGGCAGAAGGACGACGCGGAGACGGCGAAGGCCATGCCCACCGCGTCGGCCACCGGTACGCCGTCGACGAGGAGCGCGCCGCCGAGCGGGCAGACGACGGACAGGACGACCGCGAGGCGGAAGTGCCGGACGCCGCGCGTGGGCAGCACGTCCTGGTTGATGACCCCGGCGACGGCCATGGTCAGGCCCGACGCCGTCGAGAGGAACGCGGCGAAGGCCCCGCCCGCGACCAGCGCGCCGAGCAGGTCGCCCGCGACGCCGCCGATCATGCGGCCGGGCAGGAGCAGGACCGTGGCGTCGGCGTCCTGGGTAGCGGTGAGTTCGGGGGCGTAGAGCCGGCCGAGCCAGCCGTACAACGGCGGCAGGAGGTAGAAGAGGCCGATCAGAGCGAGGACGACGACCGTGGTGCGGCGGGCGGCGCGGCCGTTCGGGCTGGTGTAGAAGCGGACGACGACGTGCGGCAGGCCCATGGTGCCGAGGAACGTCGCGATGATCAGCCCGTACGTGGCGTAGAGCGGGTGGTCGGCGCGGCTGGTGGCGAGGGGGCGGCCCGCGCCGGCGCCGGTCGGCGGCAGGTCGGTCACCGTGTGGTCGGGCGGGACGGCCGCGCCCGCGCCGCGCCACGCGAGGACGAGGAAGAACGCCGGGACGAGCAGGGCAGTCAGTTTCAGCCAGTACTGGAAGGCCTGGACGAAGGTGATGGAGCGCATGCCGCCCGCGGCGACGGCGAGCACGACGACGGCCGCGACGAGGGAGCCGCCGAGCCAGCGTGGCGCGCCGGTGAGCACCTGGAGGGTGAGGCCGGCGCCCTGGAGCTGCGGCACAAGGTACATCCAGCCCGCGCCGACGACGAACATGCTGACCACGCGCCGCACCCGGCGTGACTCGAGCCGCCCCTCGGCGAAGTCGGGCAGCGTGTAGGCGCCGGAGCGGCGCAGCGGTGCGGCCACGAAGACCAGCAGCACGAGATAGCCCGCGGTGTAGCCGACCGGGTACCAGAGCATGTCCGGGCCGTGCACGAGAACCAGTCCGGCGACGCCGAGGAACGAGGCCGCCGAGAGGTACTCCCCGCTGATCGCGGCGGCGTTGAGGCGCGGGCCGACGGTGCGCGAGGCGACGTAGAAGTCGGACGTGGTGCGGGAGATCCGCAGGCCGAAGCCGCCGATGAGGACGGTGGCGAGGACGACGACGGTCACCGCCGGGATCGCGTAGGCCTCGTTCACGGCGCTCCGGTGTCCCGGCCGCGGACGAGGTCGGCGAAGTCGCGTTCGTTGCGCTCGGCGCGGCGCACGTACCACCAGGCGATGAGGACGAGGAAGGGGTAGCAGCCCGCGCCGAGGACGAGCCACTGCACGGCGCTGCTGCCGAGCGCGCCGAAGAACAGCGGGAGCAGGCCGACGGGCACGGCCAGGGCGAGGAACGCGACGGTTCCGGTGCGCAGTTGGCCCCGCATGAGGGAGCTGACGTAGGCGGCGCCGAGCATGGTCTGCTCGTCGATCTCGCCCTGGGTGCGCAGGGCGGACGGTCCGGCCGCGCCGTGCGCGGTGCGCGGCTCGCCGGTCACCACTTCGCGGCGTGGTTCGGACACGGGCGGAGTGTAGGCAGGTGCGGGCGGGCCGCGGAAGGGGCTGGTCAGCCTCCTGCGCGGCGCATGAGCAACTCCCGGACGCGGCCCGCGTGGCGGCGGCTGACGGCGATCTCGGCGGTGCCGACCCGCACGGTCATGCCGCCGCCGTCGAGCCGGAGTTCGTCGATGCGGTGCAGGGCCACCAGATGGCTGCGGTGCACGCGGACGAAGCCGAGCGGCTGCCAGCGTTCCTCGAGGGTGGTGAGCGGTATGCGCACGAGGTGACCGGCGCCGTCGGCGGTGTGCAGGCGCGCGTAGTCGCCCTGCGCCTCCGCGTACGTGATGTCCGCGACGGCGACGAGGCGCGTGACGCCACCGAGTTCGACGGGGATGCGGTCGGCGACGGTGGCCGGGGGCGCGGCGGTGGCGGCCCGCTCGGCGACGCGGGCGACGGCCTCGGCGAGGCGTTCGCGGCGGACCGGTTTGAGGACGTAGTCGACGGCCTTGAGGTCGAAGGCCTGGACGGCGAAGTCCTCGTGGGCCGTGACGAAGACGACGAGCGGCGGGCGGGCGAACCCGGCGAGGAGGCGTGCCACGTCGAGTCCGGTGAGGCCGGCCATGTGGATGTCGAGGAAGAGCACGTCGACGGCTTCCTCGCCGCCGGGGCCCGCGTCGAGCGCGCGGCCGATGCGCCGCAGGGCCTCGGTGGCGTCGGTGGCGCCCTCGACGCTGTGGATGCGGGGGTCGGAACGCAGCAGGTACAGGAGCTCGGCGAGGGCGGGTTCCTCGTCGTCGACGGCGAGTGCGCGCAGCATGCGGCGGAGTGTAATCGGCCGGGGGCTTGAGCGGATCGGCCGTGCGCCGCGTACCCGTGGGGGTGGAGCAGGAGGAGCGGATGGGGTCCCAGGAACGGCATCGCGACGCGGGGGCGTACGCGCTGGGGGTGCTCGGGGCGGCGGACCGGTTCCGCTTCGAGGACCATCTCGACCAGTGCGCGGTGTGCGCGGCGTCCGTGGACGAACTCGGGTCCACGGCCCGGCTGCTGGAGCTGTACGCACGGGCGACGCCGCCGTGTGTGGAGCTGTTCGCCCGCCCCGCCCCCGCCTTCCTCGACGGCGTCGTGGACCGGCTCGCCGCGGCGCACCGCGCGGCCCGCCGCCGGTTGTGGCGGGCGGGGGCCGTCGCGGTGACGGCGCTGGTGCTGCTGGGGGCGGGGCTCGGCGCGGCCGTGACGGGCGGCGCGGGCACCTCGGGCGGCTCCGGCGGCTCGGGCGGCTCCGCGGCGGTGACGC
>NZ_WWIA01000356.1 GCF_009870065.1 Streptomyces sp. SID5785
TGATCTGCCGCCACAGCGCGGGCAGCAGCACCGCGTACAGGGCCGTGTCGCGGTCGGCGAGCCACGGCCGGGCGAGGCTGTCGAGGCCGACCCCGTCCAGCATGCGGTTGATGAGCCCGTCCGGCTGGTACATGGCCTGCCACACCAGAGCGGTGGCGACCAGCGAGAAGACGACCGGCAGGAAGAGCGCGGCACGGTAGAAGCCGACGCCGCGGCGCTCCTGCTGGAGCAGCAGGGCGGCGCCGAGCCCGAGCACCGCGGACAGGCCGCCGAAGAGGACGAGCCACTTCGCCGTGTTCCACAGGGCGTGCCCGAAGACGGGGTCGTGCGCCATCTCGCGGAAGTTGTCGATGCCGATCAGGCGGGCGGCCGAGATGCCGTCCCAGTCGGTGATCGCGAGGTAGAAGCCCTGCAGCGCGGGCCAGAACACCCAGAAGCCCTCGGCGAGCAGCGGGACGAGGACGAACGCGACGACGAGCGGCGGGACGCGGGTGGCGGCGCCGCGGCGCGGGCGGCGGGCGGACGGCTTCCTGCGCTCGCCGGCGGCGGGACGGGTGCCGGTGTCGAGAAGGGCCATGTCACTTCCCCCAGATCTTCTCGGCGTCCCGCTGCCAGGTCGTGAGGATCGACCCGACGCGGTCCGGCTCGGACAGATAGCGGATGAGGGCGGTGTCGGCGGTCGGGGCCAGCTCGTCGCTGGAGTCCCGGTTGAAGAACTGGGTGACCTCGGCGGCCGACTCGACGAGTTCGCGGCCCTTCTTCACCAGGGCCGTGCCGCTGTCCCTGGCGTCGGGATGGGTCGGCAGGGCCGTGCCGGAGGAGCCCTCGAGGTAGGTCTCCTGGGCCTCGGCCGTCGCGAGGTAGCGCAGGAACTCCTCGGTCTGGTGGCCGCGCGGCGTGCGTGCGCTCGCGAAGTACCCGTCCGTGGGGGCCTCCTCGGCCATCGGCACCTTCGGGTCGATCTCGGGGAACCGGAAGAAGTCGATGTCGT
>NZ_WWIA01000357.1 GCF_009870065.1 Streptomyces sp. SID5785
TGAAGGACCGCCTCCCCGACGGCCCGCCCAAGCCGGGCCGCGGCCCGCTCGCCCTGCGAGTCGCCCTGGAGACCGGCGCGGGCTTCGACCTCACCGAGGCGGGCACCACCAAGAAGCTCGCCGTGTACGTCGTCGACGACCCCGCCACCGTCCCCGGCGTCGCCCGGCTCGGCCCCGACCCCCTCGCCGACGGCTTCGACGAGCCCGCCCTCGCCGCGCTGCTCGCGGGCGAGCGCCGCCGCATCAAGGGCGCCCTGCGCGACCAGTCCCTCATCGCGGGCATCGGCAACGCCTACAGCGACGAGATCCTGTGGGCCGCGAAGATGTCGCCGTACGCACTCGCCGCGAAGCTCACCCCCGACGACGTCCACACGCTGTACACCGCGCTGCGCGCCACCCTCACCGACGCCGTCGAGCGCTCGCGCGGCGTCGCCGCCGGGCGCCTCAAGGCCGAGAAGAAGAGCGGCCTGCACGTCCACGGACGCACCGGCGAACCCTGCTCCGTCTGCGGTGACACGATCCGCGAGGTCAGCTTCAGCGACTCCTCGCTCCAGTACTGCCCCACCTGCCAGACCGGCGGCAGGCCGCTCGCCGACCGCCGCATGTCGCGCCTGCTCAAGTAGCGCGCCCGCTCACGCGGCGGGGACCGCGAGCAGCCGGGTCCCGTCCGCCGCCCGCACCTCGAACCGGGCGATCTGCGCCGGGTGCAGCGCCGCCCCGCCCTGCACCCGCGCGCGGCCGGAGCGCACCGTCCAGGACGCCACCGTCTCCCGGCTGCCGTCCCGGCCCACCGCGACCAGCGCGCACACCCGCGGCCCC
>NZ_WWIA01000358.1 GCF_009870065.1 Streptomyces sp. SID5785
GGCAGCCGCGCCGGGCGGAGTCGGAGCAGCCGCGGGGGACGGAGTCCGGGGAGCCCGGCGCATGCTGATCGGCGACGTGGCCCGGCACTCGGGCGTGAGCGCCCGGATGCTCCGGCACTACGACGCGCTCGGCCTGGTCCGGCCCACCGGCCGCACCGTCGGCGGCTACCGCGAGTACTCCGCCGAGGACGTCCGCCGGATCTTCCACGTCGAGAGCCTGCGCTCGCTCGGCCTGTCGCTCAAGCAGATCGGACGGGCCCTGGAGGACCCGGAGTTCACCCCGTCGGAGCTCGTCGGCGACCTGATCCGGTGGACCCGGGACCGGCTCGCCCGGGAACAGGAACTGCTGGACCGGCTCCGCGCGATCGACGCCGCGGGGCCCGGCGGCTGGCAGGACGTCCTGCGCGTCGTGGAGCTCATGCGCGGCCTCGCCTCCTCCGAGGCCGCCCGACGCCAACAGGCCGTCCTGGCCCGGCCCGAGGGCGCACCGGTCCCTGCCGACCTCCTCGCCCGCGCCGCCCTGGCCGAGGCCGATCCGCACGTCGCGGGCGCCCTGCGCTGGGCCCTCGCCCGGTCCGGCGCCGACGGCGTGACGGCCCTGGCCGCCGGGCTGGACGAGGCGGACGCCGGGGTACGGCGGCGCGCGGTCCTGGCCCTCGCCGAGCTGCCGGAGAGCGCGGACACGACGGACCTGCTCGTCGGCGCCCTCGACGACCCGGACCCGGCGGTGCGCCGGGCGGCCGCGCTGCCGCTCGGTGTCCGCGGCACCGACCGGGCCGTACCGGTGCTCGTCACCATGGTCGTCGAGGGGGCAGGCGACGTCGACGCCGCAGAGGCCCTCGGGGCGCTCGCGCGGGACCCCGCCCGCACGGACCACATCGTGGCGGCGCTCACCGCCGCACTCGCCGCCTCCGGCGCGGACCCGGCGGCCCGGCTGCGCCTCACTCAGGCCCTGGTCGAACTGCCCCCGCCCGCCGCCCGCGCAGCGCTGGGCAGCTTGACCGGGGACGGCGACCGCACCGTGGCGGCGGCCGCCACG